>CAZIRA010000012.1:20675-41662 GCA_964541615.1 uncultured Paludibacter sp. | reverse complement strand
TGACTTCATCGGCATTAAGGCCGTCTTTTTCGTTTACATGAAAGTGTGAGAGAACCTCTTGGGGTGGTTTGGAATAAAAATTTAGTGTCATTGGTTGGTGTTTAGTATTCTAAAAATTCTTGAATTATTTCTTTAACGTACAAAAATACGCAAATATCCAACAAATATTACACCAAAACAGTAAAAAATAACAAATGAAACAGCCTTGTAAAATATTTTTGACACAAAAAGGATGTGATAAATATTTGTCTTTGTTTCTTGTTCATTGCTCTTTGTTCTAAATTGAAACACGTAAAATGTATCTATTGTCGTACTCTGAAAGGGTGGTAAAGTTCCCGTCTGATGGAAAGGATTAAAAATACCAATAAAGGACCGAGAATGACTCCGCTTTTGTCCATCGCTTTGTGAGTCCGAAACTTTTTCCTGTTTCGTGCTTTTCCACCGAACCTGCCACCAAACTATCGCGTGGCACTGTCCGCACGCCTTTTCCCACCCGCTCCACAAACCGAAACAGCAGCACTTGCAACGGACTAATTACAAGCGAATAAAACGGTGTAATAAGCGCAGAAAGTCCGTATCCAAACAGCATGAAAGGTTTATTTTTGCCGATTTTATCGCTCCAATAACCTGAAAACGCTTTCAAAAGCGATGCGGTACTTTCAGCAATTCCTTCAATCAGCGAAAGACTCGTCTTGGACGCACCAATAGACAGCAAAAACATCGGCAAAACGGAATAAACCATCTTGGAGGAGGTATCCGTGAGGAAACAGACAATGCCGGTGTAAAATACATTCGGCGAAAATCCGAAAATCTTTTTGCGAGCAGGAAGTTCTTTTGACAAAAAGCGGAATTTGATGGTACAAAATTAGTGGATTTTTGAGGAAAAATGTTTAAAATATGGTTGAATTTTTAACGACAATCTTATTGGGATATAAGTATCATCAAATAATTATTGCTATGTTTTGTATTTTCTTTTTATTTCTTATGTGATGCTCTTTTGATTGTATCGAAGTGCCTACGTTCGGCAATAAGCAAGCGAGCTTGCTTTATTGCTCTCACTTAAACGGCACATTGAGCGTATTTTTCCTTTTTTATTCGGTCATTTAGCCCGCTAAACTCCCTCAAAAAAGAAAAAATCCATCTCTCCCGAACTTTCGGGAAGCTATCAAAAACTATTGCAATAATTCTTTTCTGCTACTTAAAATTAGGCAGTCCTTAAAAATTCTTAAAAAATATCTTTTGTAAAATAAAAATGTATTACTTTCGCAAGTGAATATTCACTCACATGTGGTTAGTTTCTCTCAATGAGCAGTAATACAGTATTATGCCTAATCATATTCATGTTTTTTACACTTGAAATTCACGGGCAAACGATAGAATGTGAGAATGTTCCTGCGAAAGCACCGCATATTAAATGTTTTTTTTCGGATGTAAAGCAGAAGATTGGACAAGAAAAAAATCAGATTGAGATAACAGATGATGAAATAAGAGATAAAATTGATTCTTTGCCCGCATTTGGAATTTACAAGGATAATTATTTTATAACCGGAATTCCGTTGAATACGACTATTAATAAAACTACGGCTGATGTGAAATTCCAAATCAGTATCAGACACAGGCTTACAAACAGTGAGTTGCCGTTCAATACTTTTTTATATTTCACCTATACCCAAAAGTCGTTTTGGGATATTTATTTAAAATCTTCGCCGTTCAGAGATAATAATTATAACCCGGGTATTGGACTTGGAAGATATGCCATCAAAGACAGCAGACTTGTTGGCGGAGCATTTCTGCAAGTAGAGCATGAATCAAATGGAAGAAGCGACTCTGCGTCCAGAAGCGTAAATTACGTAAGTCTAATCGGAAAATATTTTTTCAATGAATCTGTTTATTTCAGAATAAAAGCGAGCGTTCCTTATTTGTATCGTAAAGAAAATGCCGATATACTTGATTACAAAGGATTGGGAAATTTTTCAATCGATTATAAATCAAAAAACAGCAAATGGTGGTTCTCAGCGGGAATTAGTCCCACCAAAAATTTTTCAAGAATTAACACAACATTGAATGGCGGATACCGGATTTCATCCAAATTCAATCAGTATATTTTTGGAGAATATTACAATGGCACAGGCGACAGTCAACTTGATTATAAACGAAAATATTCTCAAATAAGAATTGGAATAGGCATAAAACCTGATTTTTACAGTATTTTTTAAATAAATTGTTTATTTTTGAACCTACAAAACTTGACCTAAATAAAAAAATATAAGTAATGGAAATTACACCCCGACAATTAGAAATTATAGAAGCTACCGGAAAAATTTTGACAACCAGTGGCGTGAGCCGATTGACGATAAAAAATCTTGCTAAAGAAATGCAGTTTTCTGAAAGTGCTATTTACAGGCATTTTGAAAGCAAAGAAGAAATACTTTTGATGATGCTGCAATATTTGAGATATAATATTACCCTGATTAAAAGCTCGTTGTCAAAAACCGATGATGTGGAAAAAGATTTCTGCATGTTTTTTCAGAAATTGTCGAAGTTTTTCAATGCGAACCCTTATTTTGCTGTGGCGGTATTTTCGGAAGGCTTGCTGGACGAAAATGAAAAGCTGAACAAGGAAATCATGGGCCTGATGAGCATGTTTTACGGTTATTTACAATCCATTATTGCCGAAGGGCAAAATCAGCATATATTTTTACCATCCATTTCAGCAGGTGATTTGACCATGGTGGTCATTGCAACTTTCAAGCACTACATGTTTAGCTGGAAATTCGATAAATTCAACTCGGATTTGCTGGTCAGCATCCATAAAATGTGCGCGCAGTTACTCACGCTGATGAAAAATAATCCAACCCAAAGCTAATTCCCTGAACAAACACGCACGAGATTTTCACTTGAATTACAATTAATTAATTCTTATAAAACAACTTAAAAGAAAAAACTATTCGTTATGTTAGTAAGTGTTCACAAACTTTCTGTGTCCGTATTATTCCTATTGATAATAGGCACGGTAAGCGCACAATCCAAAGTGTGGGATTTAGAGCAATGCATTGACACGGCATTGGTCAATAACAAAAATTTGAAAATTAACAAAAACAACATCCAAATCAACGAAGAACTGAACAAGGAAGCCCGGGCGAATTATCTGCCGAAGGTAAACTTCAATACCGACTATAAATATTACATCGAACAGCCTACACAGTTGGTTCCGATGTCGATGATGGGCGGTCCGGAGGACAAGTTCAAGGAAGTACAAATGGGTGTTCCGCACAATTTTACGGCAAATGTTCAGCTTGGAATGCCGATTTACAATTCGCAAATATCGGGTGCAGTAGAGAAAACGAAGATTGCATCCGAAATCGCCAGATTGCAGTACAAAAAAACCGAAGAACAGCTCTACTACGAGATCTCGAACCTGTACTACAATGCGCTGGTGATGGAACAACAGATTAATTTCATCGACAGCAACCTGGTGAATACCGAGCGTCTGCACAAAAATATGCAACTGCTTCACAGTCAGCTGATGGTGAAAGGCACCGATGTGGATAAAATTGCCCTGCAAATTTCGCAACTGAAAACACAGCGTGATGTAGTAAAAAGCAAGCATATTCAGGTTATCAACGCCTTGAAATTTTCCATGGGTATTTCGCCGGAGGAGCCATTCAGCATAAAACCGGAAATTCCGTATCAAAACGGAGCGGAGTACATGCTCACCTCCACACTCGATATGCAATTGATTGACACACAGAATAAATTGCTGAATAGCGAAGTGCTTTCTCTGAAAAAGTCGAGACTGCCGTCCGTTTCGCTTTTTGGTTCGTACGGACTGCTGGGCTACGGCTACGACAAAAAACCAAACGAGTTTTTCGATTTTTACAACATGGGCGTAGCGGGCATTCAGCTTTCTGTTCCACTCTTCAACGGCACCGTAACGCAACGGAAAATCAAACAGAAAAATCTGGAAATAGAAAACAACAAAATTCAGCGCGACCTGATTAACAAGCAAAATGCCATGCAGATAGAAAATGCCCGAAATACAAAATTCACGGCATCGCAAAGCATTGACAACACCACGAAGCAAATTGAGCTTTCGAAAAAAGTGTACAATCAGACCATGCTGCAACAAAAAGAAGGCACCGCATCGCTTACCGATGTGCTGATGGCTGATAATTCGCTTCGGGAGGCACAACAGAGCTACCTGACCGCTTTGGTGGATTACCTGAAAGCTGATTTGGAGATAAAAAAATTAACGGGAAATATCTTAAATAATTAAATAACAATGAAACAGAGAAAAATTATTGCAATCATTGCATTTGTCCTGATTGGAGGACTTGTATTTTTTAGACTTTCAAGCAACAAAAAAAGTTTTGAAGACAAGATTTATCGTTTTGACGCCGAAGCGCCCGTAAGCGTAAAAACGGACACGATAGCGCTGGGTTCAACCACCGACAGAGGCGCATACACAGGTACTTTCGAGCCATTTCGCGAAACAAAAATAAGCGCCGAAGTGCAGGGCAAAATCAACTCCATTTATGTAGATGCGGGAAGTTACGTTCGTCAGGGGCAAACTCTGATACAATTGGATAATTCCCTGCTGAAATTGCAATTGCAGGGCGTGGAGGTACAAATCAGATCTTTGCAAAAAGACATTGACCGCTACACCATTCTCACCGAAGCAGACGCCATTCAGGGCGTACAGTTGGAGAAAACGAAAAGTGCCATTGAAGGTGCCTTGGTGCAGAAAGCTACGCTTCAGGAGCAAATCCGGAAATCCACCATTCGTGCGCCTTTCAGCGGAGTGGTAACTGCAAAGATGACCGAAGTGGGTGCTTTCGCAGCACCCGGAATGCCTTTGTTACAGATTACCGATATTTCCACCCTGAAATTTACCATCAACGTAACCGAAAGCGAACTGAGTAAGTTCGCGGTCAATCAGACCTACAATGTAATTGCCGATATTTTGCCGTCATCAGCACTTTCGGGACGTGTGAGCATGATTGGGAGCAAAGCCAATCTGGGAAACAGTTTTCCCGTGCAGTTCAATGTGAGAAATTCGTCTGACCAACTTATAAAATCAGGGATGTTCGGCACTGTAAAAATGGACGGTAACAATTTGCTGACCGATAAAGTCATTATCCCGTCGTCAGCCATTGTTGGTTCAGATATCAAACCGCAGGTGTATATTGCCAAAAACAACACGGCTTATTTGCAGGATATTATTATTGAGGAAAGAGTGGGCGACCAGGTTATTGTGTCAAAAGGACTTTCGGTCGGCGATATTTTGATAATCGGCGGTTTCATCAACCTTCATGACGGAGCCGGAATAAAAATCAGTTAAATAAAAAAATATGAATTTAACAAAAACATCAATAGAACGCCCCACGTTGGTTATTGTGCTTTTCAGTGTGCTGATTTTGCTGGGAGTAATCGGATTCTCGAATTTAAGTTACGAATTGCTTCCCGACTTCAATCAGCCTGTAGTAGTAATCAGAACGGGCTATCCCGGAGCCGACCCCGCCGAAGTTGAAAGCTCTGTTTCTAAGAAAATTGAGGAAGCCATTGCAAATCTGGAAGGTGTAGACTATATCGAAACCAAATCCATGCCCAATGCATCGGTTGTAATTGTGAACCTGAAATACGGTACCAACCTGAACAAAACGATGCAGGACGCACAACAGTACATCAATAACATCAAAAAAGATTTGCCGGACGATATTCTGGAACCGGTGATGAGTAAAATTTCGCCCAACGACATGCCGATTATGTCCATTAGCGCCTCCAGCAGTATGTCAGAAACCGATTTTTACCAAAATATGGTGGATAAATACATTCCGCAACTTCAACAGTTGAAAGGAGTGGCAGAAATCACGCTGATTGGCGGTGAAGCGCGCGAAGTACAGATAAAAGTGGACCAGAATAAATTGAAGTATTACAAAGTATCGCTCACGCAAATTGTGGAAGCTGTAAACCGCTCGGGTATTGACATTCCGGCAGGAAAAGTTACTACCGAAAGCGAAAGCATCACGGTGCGTTTAGTCGGAAAATTCAACAACATCGAAGACGTGAGAAACGTGCAGATTGCCATGCCGTTTCCGGGAAGTCCCGTGTATGTGAAGGACGTGGCAACCGTAAGCGACGGCGTGAAAGAAATTACGTCGGTAAATCGCTACAACGGTCAGCCGGGAATTGGGCTGATGTTGAAAAAGCAAGGCGATGCCAATGCCGTTGACGTTTCAAAATTAGTCCGCGAAAAACTGCAATCCATCGAAAAGGAAGACCAGACATCGAACGTAAAATTCACGATAGCCGATGACAGCACCGAAAACACGATAGCGGCCGTTAATTCGGTGGTTGTGGACCTTACGTTGGCTATTATTCTCGTTTCGCTCATCATGCTTTTATTCCTGAAAAGCTACCGCAATGCCCTGATCGTGCTGGTGGCAGTGCCTACTTCGCTGATCACGGCTTTCGGGCTCATGTGGTTGCTTGACTACACGCTCAATCTGATGACACTGCTTGCCATGTCGCTCGTCATCGGAATTCTGGTGGATGCGGCAATCGTGGTTTTGGAAAATATCCAGCGCCACCTCGACATGGGAAAAAGCCGTCGGAAAGCGGCACTCGAAGGCTTGAACGAAATCGGTTATTCAGTGATTTCCATTACATTAGTGGACGTGGTAGTGTTTCTGCCCATCCTTTTCCTGCAAGTTTTTGTAGCGGATATGCTGAAACAATTCTCAGTCGTGGTAATCGTTTCTACGCTGACCAGTTTGCTCGTAAGTTTCACGCTTACACCGTGGATGGTTTCGCGGATTGGAAAAAAAGAAGATTTGCAACCCACGAATTTTATCAACAAATTTCTGCTTTGGTTTGAAGTTCGGCTGACGAAATTCATCGATTGGTACGGCGTGGCATTGGAATGGGTTTTCCGCCACAAAGTAACCTTTACGACTATTGTTGTGTTCCTGTTGCTGGCTACATTCGGCATTATGAAAATGGGAATTATCGGAAACGAAATGATGGCAACAGGCGACCAGGGCAAATTCAAACTCAACCTTGAATACGACAAATCCATTACGGTTCAGCAGAACAATATTCAATCGCAAAAAATTGAAAACTACATCCTTTCGCAACCCGAAGTGGCAACACTTTTCAGCAACGTAGCCGGTCCTACTACAGGAATGGGTAGTCTGGGTGTTGGCGAAGCCAATAAATCGGAGCTTACCATCCAGCTCAAACCCGAGAAAGAACGGAAGCGGACAACGGAAGAGTTTATGAAATTCCTTCGGAAAGACATTACCAATCAATTTTCGGGAGTGAATGTTTCGATGTCGGTGCTGGGATTATTACCAAAAAGCTCGCCGATAAAAATCACGTTGAGTGGAATTGACCAGAATTTGGTGATGAAAACCGGTGAAGAACTGCGCTCGGTGATACAGCGTGTTCCAGGTGCCGACAACGTGAAACTTTCGGTAGAAAAAGGGAATCCAGAGTACGTAGTCAATCCTGACAAGGATAAAATGCAACGCCTTGGACTGAATACGGCTTATGTGGGGATGAGTTTGCGGACAGCTTTCAGCGGAAACGAAGATGCAGTTTTCACGGAAAATGGCAACGATTATCCCGTGCGGATATGGCTGGATGATTTTGATCGGAAAAACTTCGAAGACGTTAAAAATCTATCGATTATTAACCCGATGGGCATCGCGATTGATGTGTCTCAGTTTGCAGATGTCACACAAAATGATGCTTCATCCATGCTTGAGCGGCTCAACCGTCAACCTTCCGTGACTCTGACTGCCGAATCGTTTGGACGACCATCGGGTTCGATGGCAAAGGATGTGGAAGCTTATCTGAAGAAAAATCCACTTCCTGAAGACGTGCAGCTATTCTGGGGAGCAGACATTAAAACACAAAACGAAAGTTTCGGTGCAGTAGGCGCCGCGCTGGCTATCGCATTTATACTTATTTACCTGATTATGGTGGCTTTATATGACAATTTCCTGTACCCGTTCGTGGCGCTTTTCTCCATCCCGATGGCGATTATCGGGGCGTTTTTCGCACTGAATTTATCGGGAAATAACGTAACACTTTTCGCTTTGCTGGGTATGATTATGCTGATGGGGCTGGTAACGAAAAACGCTATTTTGATTGTAGACTTTGCCAACAAAGAAAAGGAAAAAGGCACCCATTACCGCAAAGCACTTATCAAAGCCGGAAAAGAGCGTATGCGACCTATTTTGATGACGACACTGGTGATGGTTTTCGGTATGTTGCCGATTGCCATGGCGCGGGGAACAGCCAGTGAATGGAAAAACGGACTGGCTTGGGTGATTATCGGCGGTCTGATTTCATCCCTGGTTCTGACTGTTTTTATCGTGCCGATGGTGTATTACGTGGTGGATAGAATTATCGAAAAAAGGACGGAAAGAAAGGCAGGAAAACAATTGTTGATAAATTAATTTATCGTTGATTTTTTCCAAGAATGCTGGTTCGGTGCTATGTGCGCTGTTAGCTGATTAGTACAATTATAAAAATTGCCTGGCACTGGACCCTTTCTTATTTTTAGTGATAAAATGTGAAATAACCAACTTAAAACTACCGTTCAAAAACATTGTGAAATAAACGAATACATCAAAAATTAATACCTTTTTTAAAAGTCGGATTACAATTGTTTCATTTCATTTTGTCAGCAAATTTATTTTAGGTAGTTTTGTACATTATTACAAAAGGATTTCATTCTCACTAAAAAATATTGAAAAATGTTTAAAGATAAAACCATCGTTTTCACTTCCGGCACGTTCGATATGTTTCATTACAACCACCTGCGGATGATAAATTATGCTAGAGCATTGGCTGACATTTTGATAGTTGGAGTGAGTACCGATGAGCTGGTGATGAGCTATAAAGATAAACCTGTAATACCGTTTCAGGAAAGATTACAGATCATTGAAGCGCTGAAAACGCCTGACATTGTAATTCCTCAACACACGCTGGATCATACAGAAATAGTGCAAAAACTTAACATTGACGCCTTTGTGGTGGGTGATGACTGGTGGGGAAAATACGACTACCTGAAAGACCTCGGAGTAGATGTTTTCTATTTCCCATACGGGGTTGGAGTTTCCTCTACAATAATCAAAAAGACAATCCACGACAGCTACGAAGAAAAACTGAAATCACAACAAGACACCAAACCTAAATCAGTCAAAGACCCTAAATTAATAGGCAAATGACAAAATTTGCACTCATAACGGGCGGAACGAAGGGAATTGGGAAAGCCGTGGCACAAATCCTTGCTAAGGCAGGCTACAACCTTATCCTGACTTATGGAAATGATGTGGAAGCAGCTCAATTTGTCCAGGCAGAATTTACCGAAAAATTCAATACAGAAATATTTATTTTACAAGCCGATATTACTTCTGAAAAGTCAATCCAAGTGATTTTTGATTTTTTAAAAAGCAAAGATATTCGGCTTTTTTCATTGATTTTCAATGCCGGGATTACTTCACGCACTCGTTTTGAGGATATAAAACAAGAAGAATGGGAACGGGTTTTTTACGCCAACGTTCATTTCCCTGTTTTTCTCTTACAGAAAATTTTATCCAGAATTGAAATAGGCGGGAATGTGCTTTTCACCGGCTCGCTGATGGGCGTTTATCCACATTCTGTGTCACTTTCGTACGGTGTTACCAAGTCCGCAATGCATGCTTTGGTTCAAAATTTGGTAAAATTCATGGCTCCTTACAAAATCCGCGTAAATGCCATTGCTCCGGGCTTTGTTGATACAGAATGGCAGAAAACCAAACCGGCTGAAATCCGTCGGAACATTGAAAATAAAATCGCTTTGGAGCGCTTTTGTGACCCAGACGAACTTGCAGAAATTTACAAACTGATTGTTGAAAACAACTACTTAAACGGTGAAATAATCACCGTGAGCGGAGGATATTCATATAAATAGTGTATTGGTTGATTAGTTGATTAGTTAAAAATAAGTAAAATTCTGAATGTTTTATTCAAAAATAAATCGAATAAATGACACAAAATAAAGATAAAAAAAGTGAATACCTAAGTTCGCTGAAATCAATAGAAACCGAAAATTTCCTCGATCGGACTTTTTACCGTCCCATCGGTTTCCAGATTGCGAAAGCAATTAAAAACACAGGTATCACGCCCAACATGGTCACCATTCTTTCAATTTTTATCGGTGTTTGTGCCGGGATAGTTTGGTGGTTCCCTTACAACATCACCTACGCAATCCTGGGAATCTTAGCTTTGGTAGTCGCCAATATTCTTGACTGTGTGGATGGACAGCTTGCCCGGATGACGGGAATAAAATCGCAGGTAGGACGCATTTTGGATGGGTTTGCCGGCGATTTGTGGTTTGCATCGGTTTACATCGCATTTGCGCACCGGCTCAACATGCAGTTCTCCACGCCTTACGATCCGTGGATTTACATCGTAATTATTTTATTGTCAGCTGTTTCGCACTGGAATCAAGCGTCAATTACCGACTATTACAAAACTCTGCATCTCCTATTTATCAGCAAAGATAAAGGAAAGGAATTTGAGCATTCCAGCAAAATCATTGAGCGTTACAAAACTATGAAAAAAGGTATAAACAAAGTAATCACATGGGGTTACATCGGCTATACCAAAAACCAGGAACGTCAGACTCCACAATTGCAGAAAATGCTTGTAAGGCTTGAAAGTAAATACGGAAAAGATATTCCGGATGAAAAACGGGATGTATTTCGCAAAAAAAACCTGAGTGTCATGCCGTTGCTTAACATCAATACTTTCAACGGACGTTCGGTCATTCTTTTTATTTCGGTACTATTTAATATTATCTGGTTATACTTTATCTGGGAAATCGTAGTTCTAAATATTATCAAAGAAATAATCAGATTCCGACACGAAAAGATGTGCAAAGAATTTGAAGCCGAATAATTAGTCTGAGAATTTATTGCATAATTTCTATTAATTTATTTTTGAACAGTCTTTTCATTTTTTATAAATAAAAACAGGACATTATAATAAGGCTATTTTTGTTGTTTTGTCCGGCGATTATCTGTTTTTTAGTCAAGATTAGTTTATCAAGTAAGTTTTAATAATAAGAGGTATGTTGAAAAAATACCAAAATTATTTTTTTCTGATTGGCGTTCTGGTACTGCTTTTCATGGCTTATAAGCTGGGATTTGACACCATTTATGAAAACTTGCGGAAAACCGGTTGGTGGTTCGTGCCAATCTTTGGAATTTGGATTGTAGTGTATCTTTTCAATGCCTGGTCGCTAAATATCATCATCACCGACGGCACGCCCGAATCCGAAAAAGTGAGCATATGGAAACTGCTCCGGCTTACTATCAGCGCTTATGCCATCAATTATATGACTCCGCTCGGCATCGGTGGCGAACCATACAAAGCCCTGAAACTGAAAAACGATCTGGGCACCCACAAAGCCACATCATCGGTTCTGCTTTACGTGATGATGCATTATGTATCACACTTTTTTTTCTGGCTTATATCTATTCCGGTATTTATTTTTATCATGCCCGAGGTCTCCGGAGTTATCCTAATGGTGCTTTGGGCAGTATTCATTGCCTGCGTGCTCCTGATTTTCTGGGGATATTCCGTTTTTACCAAGGGTGTGATCTTCACAGCTCTTACGGTCGGGACGAAAATGCCTTTTTTCGGTCAAAAAATCCGCATTTACCGCGACAAAAACAAGCACCACCTGGATGAGATGGACATGCTGATTTCCGATCTTTACACAAATCGAAAGAAAGATTTCTTCTCCTCGCTGTTTGTCGAATTGGTTTCGCGCTACATTTCCTGCCTCGAAGTATATTTTATGGCTATCCCACTGGCTATCGACGTGAGCTTCATCCAAGCTTATCTCATCGTTTCCATCGCAACACTGATTGCTAATATATTCTTCTTTGCACCTATGCAGATGGGTACGCGCGAAGGCGGTTTTGTACTTGCCACCACTACGCTGGCACTTCCGGCGGGGCTTGGAGCATATATCGGACTGTGTACCCGTATCCGCGAATTGTTCTGGATTTTCGTAGGAGTATTAGTTACAAAAATTCCTTTTCCAAACAAAGAAGCAGTTCCAGGCGAATAATTCGATTCCCATTAAACTTTTTCCTATTTTTGTAGTCAAATCACTACCAATATTCTTAATTTTTGAAGGTTGAAGCAAAATCAAACGGCTCAGAGAATGACAAATCGAAGTCTTTCTCCGACATTGTCCGCACCTATCAGGAGCGGCTGTACTGGCATATCCGTCAAATGGTGCTTGTACACGACGATGCCAACGATGTACTTCAGAACACCTTTATGAAAGCGTGGAAAGGATTGGATAATTTCCGCGGTGATTCGCAGATATCCACCTGGCTCTACCGGATTGCGACGAACGAGACGCTCACTTTTCTGACTCAAAAACGGATGCGAAACATTCTCTCTATGGACGAAGCGGAAGATATGCTTTTGCAAAATATGCAGGCCGATACTTTTTTCGATGGTGACGAAGCCCAGCTGAAACTTCAAAAAGCCATCCTCACGCTTCCTGAAAAACAGCGACTGGTATTCAATATGCGTTTTTATGAAGAAATGCCTTACGAAGAGATGAGCAATATCCTTGGAACTTCGGTGGGAGCGCTGAAGGCATCGTATCACCACGCAAGTAAAAAGGTGGAAGATTTTTTGAAACAAGAATAGTGGCAGGATGTTTTTCTTGGGAAGTAAAATGTAAAATAAAAAAACATCAACAACCTAACATTCAACCAATTTTAAACCTTTGTATAATTATAATGTCTAAATACTGAAATGGAAGAAAAAGACTATTTAGAAATTCAGAAAACCGGCAACAGAAGGCCGTTTGTGCTTCCTGAAAACTATTTTGACGATTTTGCCGGCAGAATGGATGCTGTGATTTCCGAAAATCCACAGGAAGCCAAGCAGTTAAGAATCCGTCCGTGGATTTATGGAGCTGTTGCCTCTTTGATAGGCATCCTGTTTTTGGGACAGATTTATCTCACAAATGATAAAAACAAGGAATTGGCCTCTGAAACTTTCGATACTTATGTGCTTTCGCAGGTGAATGAGAATTCCATTGTAGATTTTTACCTTACGGCAGAAAACGAATAATTGAATAAAATGAAGAATATTAGATTAAATATTATTTTAGTGTTGATGCTTTCATTGTTTTTTTCTTTGCAGGCACAGGAAAACAGACGCGGAAGTTTCGACGTGAACGCTTTTCATGAAAACAAATGGAAATTCATGATGGACGAAGTGAGCCTTTCACCGGTTGAGGTTGAGGCGGTTAAGCCGATTTTTCTTGAATATGAAAAGAAAAACTGGGAACTTCACAACCAAATCCGTCAGCTTTTCCATCAGACCCGCAATGGAAATATGTCCGAAAAAGACTACCGCGAGCTCAACGACAAAATGATAAACAACGAAATAAAGCGCTCACAGTATCTGCGTGAATACCACCTGAAACTGAGGAAATTGCTGAATCCCGAAACGCTTTTCAAGTACTATCGTGCTGAAAAAAGTTTTGAAAAACAATTGCTTTCAAAAGGTTTGCGAGGACGTCAAAATCCCGCAGAACGAAAATAGTTTTTTCACAGTTATTAGAAATGGTTTGTTCGAAAGTGGCGTATATGTGAATCTGCGCCACTTTTCTTTTTTTTGAAATGTAAAAAGGGTTCCACCCAAAATGCAAGGTTAACGCTCGTTAATAGTTACACACAAAATTGCATCTTCAAAATAATGTTTTTAATTTTGTGTCAATTCAAAATAAATGACCGAAAAGTTTCAATTTTACAAAAACTCCTCCACTTTCCACGGCTCCGTGGATATTGTCATGGGAACCAGTTTTGACATCGTAATAGCTGGAAATGAAAGGTCGGTTTCAGAGTCAGCATGGTTTGAAATTTCCAGGGAATTAAAGCGTCTCGATAAGTTGCTGAACCGATTTGGTGAGCAGAGCGAGATCTCAAAAATCAATAAAACTGCTTTTCAGGAAAGTGTAAAAATCAGCGGTGAAATTTGGGAAATTTTGACGGATTGCAAGCAATTTTACGAGAAGACACTCGGACTTTTCGACATTACTTTACAGGATTTTTCAAAGATAGAATTTATCGAAAACGGACAATCCATCCGTTTTCTTTCCAGCGATTTACACCTCGATCTGGGAGGTTATGCCAAAGGATTTGCATTGAAAATAATCGACCAGATCCTCAGAAAATCGGAGATATATCAGGCGTTTGTTAATTTCGGGAACAGTTCAATTATGGGCGTAGGACATCATCCATACGGAGATTCATGGAAAGTCAGCATCAAGAATCCTTTCAAGATTGGAGATTCGGTAGATGAAATATGTTTGAACGACATGTCGATGTCCACTTCCGGGAACACGCCGACCTACTCAAAACACATCAAAAACCCAAAATCGGGAAAATTTAACGACGCTTTCCAGCTGGTCTGCGTTAAAGCAAAAGATCCTGTCGTAGCTGAGGTTTTATCCACCGCGCTGATGATAGCTGATGAGAATGAGAAGGGAATTTTGCTGAAAAACTTTGAAGTAGAAGAAACAAAAACTTATTTTTTTAGATAAATGGGTCGAAAAAAAGGGACACAGATTGACGTAAGCCTGCGTCAATTTATCAGGGATTTAGGTTATATTGCCGGCGGAACTGCTCTGCTTGCCACCACTCCGTGGCTTCAATCTTTTACACCGGAAAAGGAAAAAGAGATTAAGAATGAGAAAGCACGGATCGGTTTTATCGGGACCGGATCACGCGGTCAGTACAGCATCCACGCAGTTCTGAACTTTCCTCACGCAGAAATTGTAGCAATATGCGACAATTATCCACCAAATCTCAAAACTGCTTCCGAACTTTGCCCCGCTGCCAAAACTTATACAGATTACAAGAAACTGCTCGAATCACCAGATATCGATGGCGTAATAATTTCGACTCCGCTCAATTGGCACGCTCCGATGGTTTTGGATGCGCTCTCTGCCGGAAAGCACACATATTGTGAAAAAGCAATGGCTCTCACGATGGAAGAATGCAAAGCCATTTACGATGAATACCTCCGTACTGAAAAAGTGCTCTATTTCTGCATGCAACGGATGTTTGACGAGAAATACATCAAAGGAATGAGCATGATTCACGATGGACTCATCGGTAACGTAGTGGGTGCGCGTTGTCACTGGTTCAGAAATCATGACTGGCGCAGACCCGTGCCGTCGCCTGAATTGGAACGAAAAATAAACTGGCGACTTTACAAAGAATCTTCCGCCGGACTGATGACCGAATTGGGAAGCCACCAGCTGGAAGTATGCAACTGGGCAACCGGATTGATGCCGGAATCGGTTGTGGGTATGGGAGATATCGTATATTGGAAAGATGGACGGGAAGTTTTCGACAGTGTAAACGTAGTGTATCATTACAGCAACGGCTCGAAAATCAACTACGAATCACTGATTGCCAATAAATTTAACGGAATGGAAGAGCAGATTCTCGGCCATAAAGGAACGGTGAATTTGGCTTCCGGAGTCTATTATCTGGAGGATGATACCAAATCCAAGTCGGGCATCGAACAATTGATCAATGAGATTGGAAACAAAGTTTTCTCGGCCATACCGGCCGCCGGGCCGAGCTGGCGACCAGAAACCAAAGTGGAATCAACTCCATACAACATCATTGAAGGTAAATACAACGTAAACGATGGTCTATCGATGATTGGCGCCGTAAAAGACGGCTCAGACGAAATATTGGCTTCGTTTTGCCAGGCTGTAATCACCGGCGAAAAAGGAAAAAACATCGTTGAAGAAGCCTATTCTGCTACACTTCTCTGCCTTTTGGGAAATCAGGCAATGGAAGAAGGTAGAAAAATCACTTTCCCGGAAGAGTACAAAATTCCGTATATGAAATTTTAATTTTGACGAAAATAATTACGAAAGCAATCTTCTGCTGAATAAAACATGAAAGATATATTGATAACTTCCGCTCGATTAAAAAAAGAACTCCGGATACTTTTGTACTGTTTTGTTCTTTCGTTTTTGATAAATATTTCAGCCATCATCATGTACAAGACGCCATGGTTTGAATTATTTACTCAGATCGGCTATGTTATTGCAATCACGCTGATTCTCTATTTTATCGTTTCATTGTTCAGGATCTTCTTCATTTTTATCAAAAAATTATTCAATCGCAAACCAAAACAGGCTGATAAAAATATTGTAAAGCCGATTGACTGAACATTGGAAGTGATTTTCTCCATTAATTTTGATAAAAACCAAAATAATACTATCTTTGCAGTCCAAAACCGAATTGGTACTTTGGCCGAGTGGCTAGGCGCCGGTCTGCAAAACCGTTTACGGCGGTTCGAATCCGCCAAGTACCTCTGAAAGCCTTCTGTGATTTTTCATGGAAGGTTTTTTCTTTCCGCAAACGTTTTAAATCACTTTTCATTCACTTAACTACTTTTTATATGAAATGGAGCTGTAATTTGTTATTTTTGCAATTATATTTTTTTTAAGTTATGCTAGCTAAATTCCATCTAAATTATAAAGCCCTCTGGGGACAGACCGTCTGTCTTTTGATTTACAAGAGCGATGTTGATTTTTTCTTGCACGATATGTTTTGCGTGAACGAAGCCGAGTGGATTATTGAAATTCCTATTGACAATACAACTAATAGCCTTCATTACAGATACGCCGTAAAGGAAGAAAGTAAGAATCTAAATTTTGAATTTGATGGAATTCGCAAGCTCAGCATTCCGCTAGGTGTTGACAAAATTGATTTCAAAGACTACTGGCGAGTGCCTAACGGCGATAGCCCGTTTGATACGATAGCATTTACTGATGTTTTTTTCAAAAGAAAGAAGTCTGCTACCAAACAAACCGACAGCAAGGATAATTTCATCCTGCAAATTCGCTGTCCGCAAATGGAACCAAATCGTCATTTTGCAATAATTGGTAATCAAAAGTCACTCGGGAACTGGGATGTAAAGAAAAAAGTCCGATTGGATGAAACAAACTTTCCACTGTGGTCTATTTCATTGAATACCAAAGACATCAATTTTCCACTCGAATATAAATATTTGATTGTTGACACTAAGACTGATGAAGTGCTGGCGTGGGGTGGCGGACCAAACAGACGTGTGGAAAGCGCAGATGCAAGTAAGCTCACGGTGGTAACCGACGAGAATTTTATCCGAACGATTCCGTCATGGAAAACAGCCGGTGTGGCAATCCCTGTTTTTTCGCTGAGAAGTGATGATAGTTTCGGAACGGGTGATTTTATGGATTTGAAGAAGATGGTGGACTGGGCGAAAATGACCGGACAAAGTTTTATTCAGATTTTGCCGATTAACGACACCATTCTCAATCATTCCAACTACGATTCATACCCGTACAATGCTGTTTCGGTTTATGCTTTGCACCCGAATTACCTGCGATTGGAGAAAATGGGAATTCCTTCTAAAAAGAAAGATGTTGCCTATTTTGAGAAAAAGAAAAAAGAGCTGAACGAGAATGATTTTTCTGATTATCAGAATGTTCTGAATGAAAAATGGAAATATTTCAAACTCATTTTTGAACAGGAAAACGAACAAATTTTTCAATCGAAAAATTACAAAATATTTTTCGAAAACAACAAAGAATGGCTCGTTCCTTACGCCGTTTTTTCCTATTTAAGAGATAAAAACGGTACACCGGAATTTGGGAAATGGGCTGAATACAGCGTGTACAACGAAAAGGAAATTGAGCAGTTTGCCGACCCGAATTCAGCTCATTATCCCGAAATAGCCCTTTTCTATTTTTTGCAATATCATCTTCATACACAGCTGATTGAAGTGCGTGATTACGCTCACAGCAAAGGTGTGGCACTGAAAAGCGATGTGCCGATTGGGGTAAGTCCTCGTAGTGTGGATGCATGGGTTGAACCCGAACTGTTCAACACCAACATGCAAGCCGGTGCTCCGCCCGACGATTTTTCCGTTACGGGACAAAACTGGGGTTTCCCGACTTACAACTGGGAAGAAATGGCGAAAGACGGCTACCAATGGTGGAAAAAGCGTTTCCGTAAGTTCGTAGAGTATTTTGATGCATATCGGATAGACCATATTCTTGGGTTTTTCCGCATTTGGGAGATTCCCGGTGATGCAGTTTGGGCTTTGACAGGCAGTTTCAATCCGGCACTTCCATTTTCTGTGCACGATTTGCAGACACGTGGACTGTGGTGGGACGAAAATCGTTTCCTTAAACCCTATCTGAAAGAACACGTTATCCGTGCTATTTTCGGAAAATATGCCGATGATGTGATGCGGGAATATTTAAATACGGATGGTTGGCAGAATTTTAAATTCAAATCGGAGTTTGACACGCAGAAAAAAGTAGAAGCGCATTTCGCTTCATTAGGATATAATTATACGGAAAAAGAGCTTAAAATTCGAGATGGACTTTATGCCTTGCATTGTGAAGTGCTATTTGTTCGCGATAAACGAAATCTGCAATTGGTTCATCCACGTATTTCCATGCACTCGTCGCACACATTCCGGGATTTGGATGATCATACAAGACGACTTTTAGACAAAATATACATCGAGTATTTCTATCATCGCCACAACGAATTTTGGAAAGAGCAGGCGATGAAAAAACTGCCTGCCATTATTTCTGCAACCAATATGTTGGTTTGCGGGGAAGACCTCGGAATGGTGCCGGAAAGCGTGCCGGAAGTGATGCACAGGCTGGAATTGCTGAGCCTTGAAATTCAGCGAATGCCGAAAAAACCGAGTGCCGAATTTGCTATGCCGGGAGATGCACCGTATTTGTCCGTTTGCACCACGTCCACACACGATATGAACCCAATCCGTGCGTGGTGGGAAGAAGATAAGGCGCTCACACAGCGTTTTTACAACCGTGCTTTGTCTCTTCAAGGGCCAGCACCAGAAGTTTGTTATCCGCTTATTGCCGAGAAAATAGTGGATCAGCACTTGCAGTCTGATGCCATGCTTGTGATTTTGCCCTGGCAGGACTGGATGGCGATGGACAAAAAACTGGCTCATAAAAATCCGCACGCAGAGCGTATCAACATTCCGGCTGACCCACGGAATTTCTGGTGCTACCGAATGCATTTAACATTGGAACAATTACTTTCCGAGAAAAAGTTTAATGCGAAAGTGAAGAAGATGATTAAGGAAAGTGGGCGATATAAGTCTGCCCCCTAACCCCTAGAGGGGGAATTCTATTTGCGTTTGTTTATGTTTCGTATTTTTGGGAAGACAGACATTCTTGTTGGTCAATTTCGGCCAAGCCGAATAAAAAGGACAGGCGGGAGGAGTTTCTATTGTTTTTCATCGAACAAGATTGTCCAAGCGCCTGACAACAAATTCATAGATTTGATTAAGTTTACGGATTTGTTTCAAACTACATGCTTATAACTTCAGACTAAAATTCTTTCAAAACACTCCTTGTTTTATTACCTTTGCAAAACATAATCAATTAATAGTCTCATTCAAAATTATGTTGGCAAATCCAGCCCCACAAAGCGGGCAACGCTACGACTTGCGCGGTGTTTCAGCTTCCAAAGAAGATGTGCATAACGCCATTAAAAATATTGACAAAGGGCTGTATCCAAAGGCTTTTTGTAAAATTATACCCGATTTTTTGGGAAATGATCCTGAATATTGCAACATTATGCACGCCGACGGCGCAGGTACAAAATCGTCGCTGGCGTATGTGTATTGGCGTGAAACGGGTGATTTGTCCGTGTGGAAAGGCATTGCACAAGATGCGCTGATTATGAATGTGGATGATTTGATTTGCGTGGGTGCCACGGATAATATCCTGCTTTCGTCCACCATCGGGCGGAATAAAAACCGCATTCCGGGTGAAGTTATTTCTGCCATTATCAACGGAACGAGCGAACTGGTTGCAGATTTGCGTGAAATGGGTGTGAATATTTACGAAACGGGCGGTGAAACGGCCGATGTGGGCGATTTGGTGCGTACGATTATTGTGGACAGCACCGTTACCTGCCGGATGAAACGTGAAAATGTGATTGATAATGCGAATATTCAGGCGGGTGATGTGATTGTGGGACTTTCGTCGAGCGGGCAGGCTACTTACGAAAAAGAATACAACGGCGGAATGGGTAGCAACGGACTTACTTCGGCCCGGCACGATGTGTTTGCCAATTATTTGGCTGAAAAATATCCGGAAAGTTACAACCCGGAAATTCCACATGATTTAGCGTATTCGGGTGGAAAAAAACTGACTGATAAAATCGAAGGTTTGGGTATTGATGCCGGAAAAATGGTGCTTTCACCTACCAGAACCTATGCACCGGTGGTAAAAAAAATGCTCGAAACGCTCCGTCCGTATATTCACGGAATGGTTCATTGCAGTGGCGGTGCACAGACCAAAATTCTCCATTTTATAGATAATCTGAAAGTGGTAAAAAATAATCTTTTCCCTATTCCTCCTCTTTTCCGACTTATTCACGAACAATCAGGCACCGACTGGAAAGAAATGTATAAAGTGTTCAATATGGGACACCGGTTGGAAATTTACCTACCCCGGGAGTATGCTCAACAAGTAATTGATATTTCCAAATCCTTCAATATCGATGCACAGATAGTAGGTTATTGCGAAGCCTCGGACAAGAAAGAGCTGGTAATCGAAAGTGAGTTTGGAAGGTATATATATGCCCCTCAATCCCCTAAAGGGGAAGTTTAGTACGTAAAAATTGAACTTTTATAAAATTCTTGAATAACCCTGCTAATATTCCCTCTTCAGGGGGTTAGGGGGCAGCATGCTTGTTCAGCAATTCCTTCGCCCACTTCGTCACTTCCGCTAATCCTTTTTCGCCGGAATATCCATTGATAATCATTAGCAAATTGGTGGTTTCGAGTGTGATTTTGGTGCGTTCTTCGTCGCTTGTGGGTGTGCCGATGCC
>CAZIRA010000012.1:9636-20575 GCA_964541615.1 uncultured Paludibacter sp. | reverse complement strand
TGGTTTCGAGTGTGATTTTGGTGCGTTCTTCGTCGCTTGTGGGTGTGCCGATGCCACCGATATTATCGCGGTAAACTGGTAATCCTTCAATATTCAGCAGTCCGCGACCAATGGCTTCAAATTTTTCATCGGCTTTTCCAACTCCCAAAATCAAATCTCCTTCAATTTTATCTGCATTAAATCCACCGATGGAATAGCCCGATTTCAAAGAAACGAGATTGATTAAATCCACCAACGTGTCGATTTGATATAATGGAATGCCCCTCACAATTCGCCTGCAAAGTGCTTCTGCCGATGGTCGGTAGCGGTTTGGGTCTTTGCCGAGTTTTTTGTAAGCTTCACGAGTTTCGAAAATATTGGGAAGTTTATTAATTTCATTCAAAGCCGTTTCCGATGCAAATTTTTCAGAGAAAGCAGTGATTTCCTGCCAAAGTTCTTCGCTGTGCGGTGTGTTTTTTACCTTGCATTGAATGGCTGAAAAGGCAAATTCGGGACAGATAGTAAGAATTTCGTTGGAAATGGTGATGTTGATCATGTTGTCATAAAGTTATAAAATTCTAACCCTTCCCCCTTCGGGGACTTCCCTTAATCATAAGGGAAGATTAGTGCGAGCAAGTACTCAAATTTGAGTAAAAGCTGACTGGGGAAATGGTAGAAAAAATTACAAAAACCGTTTTAATTTTTTCAATCCTTTGAACGGTGCGTATTTAATTTTCAAGTCAAACCAATTTTGCGAAGTCACAATAGAGCGTTGATGGCTGAACGCGAGAAAGCTGTGATGTCCGTGATATCGCCCCATTCCGCTGTTTCCTACACCACCGAAAGGCAGTTTGTGATTGCCGAGATGTAGCAACGTGTCGTTGATGCATCCGCCACCGGAACTCGTTCGGCTGATGGTTTTCTGTGCGGTTTTATTTTTTCCAAAAAAATAAAAAGCAAGTGGTTTCTCTTCGGAATTGATAAAGTTTATCGGTTCTTCGATATTATCAAACGTAAAAATCGGCAATATCGGCCCGAAAATTTCTTCCTGCATTATTGGATCGTCCGTTTTTAGCTGATCAATAAAAGTCGGTTCTATAAATTTATCTGACAAGTCAAATTTCCCGCCGTGAATAATCCGTCCGTTTTTTATCAAACCAAGTAAGCGTTGCATTGCTTCATCGTTGATTATTCTTGGGTAAAATGGACTTTTTTGCGGGTTTTCGCCGTGCATTTCTACCAAAGCCGATGTCATTTTTTCTACCAATTCATCTTTTACCGATGCATGAACAAAAAGGTAATCCGGTGCCACGCAAGTTTGCCCGGCGTTGATGGTTTTGCCCCAAATAATGCGTCGGGATGCGATGGTCAAATCGGCATCTTTATCCACGATGCAGGGACTTTTCCCGCCTAATTCGAGCACCACGGGTGTGAGATGTTCCGATGCAGATTTCATAACCACTTTCCCGAGTGACGGACTTCCGGTAAAAAATATCAGGTCAAAACGCTCTTTCAACACCATTTCGTTTACTTCTCTGCCTCCTTGAATGACGCTGATGTATTCCTGTGGAAAGGTTTCGGTGATCATTTTCTCAATCACTTCGGCGGTGTGCGATGTGTAGGGAGCGGGTTTTAACATAGCACAGCATCCGGCGGAAATAGCGCCAACTAATGGATTGATTACGAGCTGAAAAGGATAATTCCACGGTGCCATAATCAGTGCGGTACCAAGTGGTTCGTAATGGATTTTTCCGCTCGACGGGAAAAGTTTTATCGGCATTGCAACTCGTTTCGGCTTTACCCAGCGACGCAGATTTTTCAGATGAAAATCAATTTCGCCCAGTACAATACTGATTTCGGTCAGGTAAGCTTCTTCGTAAGATTTGTGCAAATCCTGCCAAAGTGCCGTACAGATTTCTTGTTCAAAACGCAAAATCGAAGACTTTAATTTTCGCAGGTTTTCGATCCGAAAATCAACATCTTTTGTCCGGTGCGTAGCAAAAAAAATTCTATGGTTTTGAAGAGAGATTTGGATGTCTTGCTGTGTGGAGTTTCTCATTATAATGTTATTTTGTTAAGTCCGGTCAGGGCTTTTGATCCGAGATAATTTTTTTAATTTGCAACGCTGTTGTAAAAGTAAAAGCCAGGAATAGCACAATCAACTAATCTACTAATTAACTATTTAACCAATCGGCCTTGTCGTTCTTCTGTCAAAAAATGGATTTTTAGAGGAGCAACTTATCGGAATTCCATAAATATTGGAACAACCGGGCATCCAACCTATTTCCTGTGCTGTACGTCCGGCTGAGAACATCACCCGGCTGTCCACACGCATATCAGCGGCCGTTGCACAGGCAGAGCCGACAGCAATTCCCACGTCCACGCTATTCAGTGAACAGGGGATTTCTTCGTGCTGCAGCTTTTCTTCGCAGGTTTGGAAGCCGCAATAACCGCAGTTCAGACCGTGTGTTTTGGTTTTTGTGCCGATAAGGATGACGGCATCGGCGTGCTGTAAATTTTCCGCATCGCGAAGAAAGAAAGTCAAGCCCGATTTTTCGCCATGCTTTATCATTTCAGCCGAAAGTTCTGCGATGTGCTCGTCCGTAACGGTAAGGATTTCGATGATGTCAAATCCTTTGCCTTTGGGTGCGGTGCGAGCAGCTGTTGCCATAGCTTCTGCCACTTTGAGCAGGCGTTCGCGGCGGTTTTTTCGTTCGTTGAGAAGCATTTATTTAATTATAAATGATGATTTATGAATGATGAATTGAATTTCAAAATTACATAAATTTCTACAAATTCTCAATTTTAATTTCTTATTTCCCTTTCAGGGGGTTAAGGGGGCAGATTGGTGGCAGATATACAACAGGCACGATAGCGCTCTACCGTGCCTGTCATCTTGACATATATTTAAATAACCAAATGGAAGGTTCGGATTAATTTTCAATCACTTGACTAAATTCGATGTTATCTACACAAACGTATACTGGTGTGTTTGTGCCGTATTCACCGGTGTCTGACGATGCAAATTCAAATTGCAGTTTGTCCACATCACCCAAAATGCTGACATCAACTTTACTCCAATTGTCCAAAACGAATGATTTTCCATCTCTAAAATCGGCAAGGTAGTATTCCACTTTTCCAGTTTCAACGTTATTAAGCGAGCCGATTATAATGACTTTGAACCAATCGTTTGCACCAAATTTTCTTGCAGAACCGCCACCATACTGCCCATTTTTCAATCCTAAATATGTGTAGGTAGAATTATTGAGCATCAGGCTGTTAATATTGAAATTGCCGTGCTCATTCTTTTCAATGGTTACCGTGCCATTTTCAAAAATCAGAGCAAATTGCTTGGAGTTCATCGCACCGCCGGAAGCAAAAACGCTGTACTGATTGGCATATCCTACTGTTGTTTTGTCGGTTTTGCTTGACACGGCAAAGCCTTTCCAAGAAAACCAATCGCTCGTGTAGATATTTTCAAATTTTGCCACACCGGAAACGATGTTTTTGTAGTAATTGGTAATTTCACTCCCCCACGCTTCTTCTTTTATAGGCGTTCCGCTCAGGTCAGAACCGTTGTAAACTCCGTCAGTGAGTGCTACATCTTCAAAATCAACGATGTAAGTTTTTGTTTCGCTGTCCGGCTTACAGGATGCGAAAACTACTGCCACAAGGGCAATTAGTGTAAATAAATTTAATTTTTTCATTGTGAATTTTCTTTATTATTGTTTGATAAATTTAGTTGTCTGATTGTTGGTTTTTACGAAATAAATGCCTTTTTCGAATTGAGAAAGATTGATTTTTTCGTCCTTTTTATAATTTGAATTTGTGTAAACTTTCATTCCGTTTAGACTGAAAATTTCCACATTTTCATCAGAATTAATTGAAATAAAGTCTGTTGCCGGATTTGGATAAACACGAACAGGATTTAATGATTTTGAAATTTCTTGATTTCCTGTTGTGGTAGTAATTGAAACCGGAATTTTTGCGAAAATAGATTTTCCAGCGATTTTTCTTTGCACAATAATTTCAGATTTTCCTTCTGATGAAGTAGTAATATTCAGTTGGTCACCATCAATGATAGCATTGCCAAAATCTGAACTTAAACTGTCAGTAATAAAATACTCAATATCTGCATCGGTTGATGTTTCTTCAAAGAAATTTGACAAATTTAGTTTCAGTTCAGAGCCAATTTTGATAATTTGCTCATCAGCAGTGGTTTTTTTTCTTTCTCCACCAAAGTTATCCATACAGAAATAGAATGGAATGGTTGAACCTGCCGAATTTCTTCTGCTTCCATCCGCTTTGAAATCAACGTATTTCACATCGCCCAGTGCACGTAGGTCAAACCATTCCCAATTGTCAAGTGTGTAGTGGCCTGCCGGATTTTCTGAACGATAATCAGCCAAGTAAAATTCTATGGTTTTCTTATTGCTTCCGGTGGCGGTAATTTTGTACCAATCGCCTTGTTTGAAAGGCTCTTTCCCGGTTGGATCGTCAGTTGAAGCCATTCCTGTGCCATTTTTTGAAACGTATTTTACCCAAGCATTGTTGGTGATATAGAAACCGCTAATCGTCTCGCCATCAGGTTTATCTGAAATACTTACACGCGTACGAGCGCCAAAAGGATATACTACGGCGTAGTTTTTCGAGTTATCACAACCGCTTCCAATAGCCGAACGAAATTGGTGATCCAGAAATTCCATCGGGTTGAAATCTGTCTGCGTGAAATTAGAATACGCGAACCCACCCCAAGTCAAATAATCTTCTATCAGCGTGTTGGTGAAAACGTACGCACCGCTCTGAAACGTAGATTGATAATTTGAGCTTTCAGGGTCGCCCCACCAACGGCTCTCGGGTTCTAAATCTAAGTCTTCAAATGTAGCTACACGTGAAACGTAAGTGGGTACTGAAACAACCTTAGCTTTCCAACCTTTACCAGTTCCATTTGCATTCTGAAAGAAAACGGTTAGTTTCCCATCGTCAGCACCTGATTTTATTACTTCATTGGTTTTTGTGCCAGATAATCCAATTCTATGTTTGGTTGGAATGTAGTAATAGGTTTCGTCTTCTTCTTCATCATACTCTTCATTCAGCAATTTAGCTCCATCGAAAATTTTGATGAGTGCCCCGTTTTGCAAATCAATCTCTTCGAAAGTAATCTCAATTTTCTCACCTGCTTTTGGTATAAAAGTTATTCCTGTAATTTGATAATTAGGGATATTTCCGATCTCACCTCCTGCATCAAAAAACGCAATATCCTCTGTTATATTTATTTCAGTTTGTCCTCCATCAATGTTTGGCATACTGACTTGCTGAGCACCAACTCCGATGAAAGTACAAAGCCAAAATACAATTATAGTTGAATAATTTCTCATTTAGTTCTCTATTTTTTTATAAATTTCTGAATAGATATTTTGTTGTTTTTATCTGTGATTTTTAGAATATAAATTCCACTTGAAATGTCTGAAAGTTCAATGTTATTACTATCGGAGATGGATTTTAGCGTGTTCCCTTGCAAATTAATAATGCTAATTTCTTTTACAAAATCCACATTGTTTATGGTCAGATTTTCACCAACGAGAGTGATATTATAGTTGTTTTCTATCAACGAATTGGTAGAAGTATTGGTCAATTCTGCGTCCGGATGCAGGTCTATTATTCCAGTAACTTCCGTAGATGTCTCGCCGAGCCATCCGGCTTGTTGTAGTTGTCCGGTGTGGATTTTTATAAAATCAATATAATGTAAATCCACCGAATTCCCATCGGCATCTACCGCCCATTCTATCTGGAAACCGTTTTTCTCGATTGGTCCAGAATTGGCGTGATTGTCCACATAACCCCAGTCCATTGCCGGAAGTGAAAAAATTCCAGTGCCGGTTACGGTATTACGAAGTTTTGTACCTTTGAAAGTCAGTTTGTCTTCGGCAATCCAAAGCGGATACATCGTAGATTGCGCGCCGAGATGCTTTATTTCGCCTTCATTTCCCAGGTTATCAGTCCACCGGATGGCACTTTTCTGACCATCGGGATTAGGACGATAATAGGTGATTTCGTAGTTTTTAATGGTTTCTGCGTGATTATACTCGCTTCCGGCCAGTTCATACCAAGGCTCGTTATCGTCAGGTTTGCCGTTTTTATTCAAATCTTGACACACCATTACCACGCCCGGCTCGGAACTATTGGTAAACGCGTTTCCCAAAGCTTTGAAATCATATTGGTCTTTCACGTTCACTATCGAATGGTCAAAACCAACAATCACATAACCGCCAAAAGCACCCAAGCCAAGCATCGATGCATTGTCTACCAATGCTTCCTGTGCAAATTTCAAAGCGTTTTCAGGTGTGTCGCTCATTTCAGGCGATGGAAAGAGCCGATTGATATGCTGACCCGGCGCAGGACGATATTCAATTACTCGTGAAATATTGGGTGAATTTTGTGCATTTACCAGCAGAAAAACTACCAAAAAACTTAAAAGCGTACTTGTTCTTTTCATTGTTTTGTTCTATCTTAAAAATATTATTTTGTTTGGATTTAGACCGATATTATCTATCGAAAATTGCAATTCCCCATCTTTATTAAAGCAAAGCACATCGCCGTTCATCGTAAAATCAGATGTGTTAGTAATATAAATATTCCCATCAAAAGGATTTACCTGGATAGAATACGGTTTTTCAATTTTAGTGTTGTCTGTGATAAATTTTTCATCAATGACTTTTTCCGTCAGGCAGTCAAATGTTTTAATCCAATTGTTGTCCGAATTGAAATCGAAACTATACATATAAGCAATGTCATTATAAATAGTAAAATTCAGCACATTCAGCCCTTCAAATTCTTGAATTACTTCATCCACGTAGCTGTCAATTCGCTGAAAACGATACGGTTGCGACGTGCTGTAATTCCCTCTCGATGACACATATACATCACCTTCGCTGTCAGCAAAAATCTTGTAAGGATTATCAGCCACTTGTATTTTTTTTATCTCTTTGAATGTATTCAAATCTACCACGGAAACGGTGTTGTCGTAGTTCGGGTTGTCTAATCCGCCGGAATTTGCCACGTAAATTTTTTCGTTGGCAATGCACAGCCCTTCGGGGTTTCGTCCACATTTTACCATGCCGTCAATCTCCAATTTCACCGTATCAATTCGCAGTAAATTTCCATCAAAGCAAGTCACATAGACTTTACCGTCTTTTCCCGTCAAATAACGTGGCTGACGTGCCTTGTCATTTTCATCAAAAACAGGAATTTGCTTCACAGAATAGCCCGTATTCGCATCAATAACTTCCACCTGGCTCGAAACATTTACGACAATGTAAATTTTGGAACCGTATCGTATCATATCGTTTGCCGTATCGCCCAGTCCACGTTTATTTTTCTCCTTAAAGTAATTAGTTTTGAGCTCTTTCGTTTCAAAGTTGTAATAGGACAACCGACTGTTATTCATGTTAAATAGTCCTTCTGAAAGCACAAGCATCTTCCCAGTTTTCTGATTTTCAGGTAAGGTGATTACTTTTTCCACATCCTGCATATCATTGCAGGAAACCAGACCAACAAGGAGTAGAAAAACAATTATTTTAGGAAAAAGCTTCATGTTGCTATATTGTGTAATCTAATACGTTACGAAGTCTAAAACTTCCATACCAAAGTAGCTCTAAAACTTCTTCCCGGCATAGGAAAAAATCTCACCACTTCGTAGTTCTTATTTAATAAATTCAATGCTTCCAGGTTGGTCGAAAAAACGCCATACGCTGTATAAATATCTCTTGAAAGCGAAATGCCGTGGTCAGCAAATCCTTCCACTCGGTTTTCCTTGAAATTTTGTCCCAAAGCGTACCTGTGTCCCGACCAAATCATAGTGTAATTTACATTGAACCAAGGAGTTTGCATACCTGCTTTTGCCGAGCCGGATACACGTGGAGTGTACGGGATTTGGTGATTGTAATTTCGGCTCGTTGCATCAGTTTTGTTAAGTGCCCGCTGGTACGTGTGCGTTCCGCCAAGGTTGAGTTTCACGTTTTTGCTCAGTTTTAACACTGCATCGGCACTCAAATCAAGTCCGTTTATTTCTACCGTACCGTAATTCAGCATAGTCCACTCAAAAATATTTTTCGTTGGGTAAGCTACGATTTTATTTTTAACTTTGTTGTGATACGCATCGGCAGTAAATAGCAATGCGTTTAACCAGCTATCATTTGACAATGAATATGTTACACCCAAATTTGTCTGATTTGTGTCTTCGGGTTTCAATTTTCTGTTGCCAATTTGTGTGTAGTACAAATCGTTAAATGTGGGCAGTCTGAATATGTTTTTGTAAAATGTCCGGATGCGCAAGTCACTTGTTTCAAATGGTTTGTAAGAAATGCTCACGTACGGCGAGAGTTTGCTTTGGTTTTCAGATGGATCACCGTTTTTTACCTGCTCAAAGGTTTGCGTATAAAGCAAACTTACGGTCGCCAACAGTTTTTCGGAAGTGAATTTTCCGGCTAAAACGGACAGCCACGTCAGCCGTTCCGGAAAGGCAAAATTGCTCAAATCAGCTTTCAGTTGATTGTAAAAAACATCAGATGATGCTGAAAAAGAGAGCTTTTCAAGCACTCTGTAACGTGCTGTGGCAGAGCCGTAAAGTTCTTGTTGCGTGTAGTTATTTTCAATTTTTCCGGTCGAATTAGGGATTGCCGGGTCGAGGTAACGCATAAAACTTCGGTTGTATTTCGCGTTTGCCTGAAAATCCAAAGCGGGTGAAAAGCGAGTTTCAAAATGAGTTTGAGCAAAAAAGTTATTGTCCCAAATGCGTTGCGACGAAAAATTGTCCGTATTATAATATATAGTCGCGCCCGGCAGACCACGTTCCGAGTTGTAAAAATAAGTCTTTAAATAAGATTTGCTGTTGTCTGAAAAATCGGCAAATAAAGTCCCTTCTAAACGCAAGTTTTTTACATCTGTATTTTTGCGGGTTTCTACGGACGAACTGTCTTTGCCAATTATCCCGTAATTCAAGACATAAGGATATTTTCCATGAGCCGATAGCCATTCACCGGAAAATGAAGCGGAGATTATTTCACTGAACCTCCCATTTACTAAAAATGCCGGATTGAATAATCCGAAAGAACCGGCTTTCAAATTTATTTTACCAGAAATAGATTGCTTGTCAGATAAGTTTGGTTTTTGTGTTTGGATATTCAGCACAGAAGCCGATGAAAACATGCGTGCAGGCTGAAAAATATTGTCGGTCTGGCCGATGCTTAGCGAAATATTATCTACATTTTCCAGCGAAAACCGTCCAATATCAATCTGACCCGTTTGCACATCCGATACCGGAATACCGTCGTAGGAAATTGCTGTATGATTAGCACCCAAACTGCGGACAGAAACGGTTTTCAGCCCGCCTATACCGCCGTAATCTTTCACCGTTACGCCCGAAAAATGTTTCACGGCATCCGAAATTTGCAGGGCATTGAGTGTAGCTAATTTTTCGTTGTCAATTATTTGAAGTGGAGCGGTAGAGCGGGTTTGAGTTTTCCGGGCATCTTTGGTCACTACCACTTCACGCAGGAGCTTAGCACTGTCGTTTTCATTTTGCGACAGCAAGGGAAATCCGCAGAAGATCAGCAGTAAAAAGAGTGTCAGAAATCTATTTTCAATCAAATAATTCATTGTTCCCCGAATGAATTTTCAGGCAAAATATTAAAAACAGAAAGCACAAGTTTGTCAAAAAAAAGAATGATTGTACGTTCGATTTTTAAGCTCTAATTCCCGAAAGCGTTAAAATAATTCATGTTTTTTGGCAGGTCTTCTGACTTACTCTCGCTTTGAACGCCTTCCCGATTTTATAAAATCAGTGGCAAAGGTGATTGTTCAGCACGTTTTTGTTGAAATATCCAAGTTAACTTGTTCACTCGTTTACTTGTTTACTGCAACAAGAGTTTACAGCTACGGGTATAGTTTAGGATTTGCACCTAATTCCCTTTTCATCGTACATTCCGAAGTAAATGGAATATCCGACACCAAATTTTCAATGGTGCAAAGTTATGGATAATTTTCAGTATGGGGAAATAAAAAATAAAGAAAAATAAGTTTTAACAATTGAATCTACGATTGAATTGAATTTGTAGAAATTAAACTATCTGAGATTAGATTACCACAATTTTATTACACGACTTGAATGTCTGGAGACTCATTGAAAACTGACTATTCTTGGGTAGTTGCGTTTTCATTCGTTGCCGTTTGCAGCGGCAAAGTAAGCATTTCCGGATTGGCTATTTTCCAACGGTTGGCGGCTACCATTTCGGTAAGTACAGTACGCATTTGCTCGGCGGCAATTTTTTTCAAACCGCTTTGCAAAGCAGCTTGTTCTACTTGCTTTTTGCCCTGAATTTGAATTTTGTCCAAATCATCCCGATTGATAAAATTGAAAAGGTCTTCTTCGAAATAATAGTATTTAAAATCAGGTTCCAACGATAGAATTTCTGGCTCGGGGAAAGCTATGATTTTCAAATTTTTACTTTCTTCGTCCACTTCCCATTTGCATTTTTCAAAATCGTAACCTATCAGAACTTTTGCTTTTACTATTACCAGTGCTTTTTTGGTGGATGGAATAAATTTGAGTAGTTTTTTGGTTTGTTCGTAGTTGTAAATCTCCTGAAACTGCCCTTCTGCACAAACTATTTTAAAAACTTTCCGCATACTTTCCACTACGGTATGCGAACTTTCAGCACTGATTTCGGTCTGTTTTTGGGATAAAAGTTTCACTATCAAAAACACGATTAATCCACCTAAAACTAAACCTAAAACCATCATTCCCATTGTGTTGACAGAACCGTAAGCCGTTGGTTTAAAAAACACGGAATATAGGTAAGCCACTAAAAACAAGCCCAGTGCAATGATAGCGATGTAACCAAATGTTTTGTAACCTTTCATTTTTTAGTACATTTATTTTTACAAAAATAGTGATATAATT
>CAZIRA010000012.1:0-9536 GCA_964541615.1 uncultured Paludibacter sp. | reverse complement strand
AATGGCAGGTTTTACAAAATGGATAACGGGCGGATTGGGTTTCGTGCTGGGCGGACCGATTGGCGGATTGATCGGCTTTGCCATCGGATCGCTTATTGATGGATCTGCAGGTCTTGTCAATTACAGCGAATATCAGGAACAAACTCAGAGGGGCAGAAACCCTTACAGCAGAACTGCCGAAGGTGATTTCAAAATGAGTCTTCTGGTTTTGATTGCCTGCGTAATGAAAGCCGACGGAAGCCCGAAAAAACAGGAACTAGATGTGGCAAAACGGTTTTTGTTGGCCAATTTTGGCGAGGACGGCGCTTTGGAAGCACTACAAATTCTTAAAAAACTTCTCAATCAAAATATTGACGATGTGCAGGTGGCTCGCCAAATCAATCAATATATGAACTACGCCGGTAAGCTGGAATTAATTCACTTGCTTTTCGATATTGCTTATGCTGATGGAGCTGAAAATCCGTACGAATTGCAGGTTATTCAGCGTATTTCGTGGAATTTGGGTGTCAGCACCTTGGATTTTAACTCACTGAAAGCGCCTTACACACGCACAAAGGACGTGAATTGGGCTTATACTGCTTTGGAAATTCAACCTTCTGCTACCGATACCGAAATCAAAAAAGCCTATCGCGAAATGGCAAAAAAATACCATCCGGATACTGTAGCCAATCTCGGAGAAGACATTAAGAAGAAGGCAACTGAAAAATTCCGCTCTGTGAATGAGGCGTATGAGGAATTGAAAAAAACTCGTGGGTTTAAGTAGTATAGGACACGGATAACACGGATTAAAACAGATTTTCACAGATTAATAATTATGGAACATAAACTTCAAATATACAATACTTTATCTCGCTCAAAAGAGCAATTTATCCCGCTCCATGCACCGAACGTGGGTATGTATGTGTGCGGACCGACCGTGTATGGCGATCCGCATCTGGGGCATGCACGTCCCGCAATCACTTTTGATGTTTTGTTCCGGTATTTGAAATATCTCGGCTACAAAGTTCGCTACGTAAGGAATATTACCGATGTAGGCCATCTGGAAAATGATGCCGACGAAGGCGAGGATAAAATCGGGAAAAAAGCCCGAATCGAAGTACTCGAACCAATGGAAATAGTTGATTATTATACACTTCGCTATCATAAAGCGATGGAAATGCTGAATGTGCTTCCTCCGAGCATCGAGCCGAAAGCGTCCGGCCATATTATGGAACAGATAGAGTTTGTTGAAAAAATTCTGGATGCCGGATATGCTTATGAGAGCGATGGTTCGGTGTATTTCGATGTGGAAAAATACAACAAAGACCACCATTACGGCATACTTTCCGGGCGGAATATCGACGAACTGCTCGAAACTACGCGCAACCTTGACGGACAAAGTGAGAAACGCCGTTCGGTGGATTTTGCACTCTGGAAAAAAGCATCTCCGGAGCATATTATGCGTTGGAAAGCGCCTTGGAGCGTGGGTTTCCCGGGTTGGCACCTGGAATGCTCGGCTATGGGAACAAAATATCTGGGCGAAGAATTTGACATTCACGGCGGTGGAATGGATTTAATGTTTCCGCATCACGAGTGCGAAATCGCTCAAAATCAAGCCGGACTTGGCAAAAGCAGTGTTCGCTACTGGATGCACAACAATATGATAACTATCGGCGGGCAGAAAATGGGAAAATCGCTCGGAAATTTCATCACGTTGGAGCAGTTTTTTACCGGAAATCATCCTTTGCTGACCAAAGGTTTCAGCCCGATGACCATCCGCTTTTTTATTCTGCAAGCACAATACCGTAGCACGGTTGATTTTAGCAGTGAAGCACTTGAAGCATCTGAAAAAGGCTTGGAGCGACTGATGGAAGGTTACGCCCGACTTCAAAACTTGTCAGCCGGCGAAAAATCTTCCATAGAAATCGGTAACTTGCGTGAAAAGTGCGAAGAAGCAATGAGTGATGACCTGAATACGCCGATTGTAATTTCACATCTTTTTGAAAGTCTGCGCATTGTCAATCTTGTTCACGATGGAAAAGAAACGATTTCGCAAGCCGATTTGGACGAATTAAATTCTGTTTTCAAACTATATATCGAAGATATTCTCGGATTACAAAGCACGGAAACGGCTACCGAAGGCATCGAAGCGTATCGTAAAGCCGTTGATTTACTGCTGAATATCCGCCTGGAAGCCAAAAAGAACAAAGACTGGGCAACATCCGACAAAATACGTAATGAACTGACTTCCTACGGCTTTGAGATAAAAGATACGAAGGATGGATTTGAGTGGAAGGTAGCCCCCTAAATCCCCCGAAGGGGGACTATTGGCGGAGTAGTCGATATTTGAAATTCATTTCAGTTGTCGCAAAAAATGCAACAACTTAAATTTCAAATCAATCTTGTGCAAAAAAATGCAACAATTTGTTTTTTTGAACTTGTAGGGTTTACAAGTTGATTGTTGTAATTTTATAATAGTTAATTAGTTGAGTTTGTTCCAAAATGGAGTGAGCCGAATTTTATCTTTATAGATTGTGATATGAGTAGTGAAGTAATACTTTATCAAGCAGAAAATTCTGTTCAAATTGACGTGAGATTAGAAAATGAAACGGTCTGGTTAAATCGTCAACAACTTTCTATTCTTTTTGATAGAGATGTGAAAACAATAGGAAAACATATTAACAATGCGCTTAAAGAGGAATTGCTTGGAATTCCAACTGTCGCAAAATTTGCGACAGTTCAAATAGAAGGTGATAGGAAAGTAGAAAGATTGATAGAGTACTACAATATTGAGGTGATTACTTCTGTTGGATACAGAGTGAAATCCAAACAAGGTGTCAAGTTCCGTATCTGGGCAAATTCAGTTCTAAAAGACTATTTATTAAAAGGTTATGCTGTTAATAATCGGATTGAAAATCTTGAACACAGAGTAAAAGCAACCGAAGATAAAATTGAGTTTTTTTGTAAAAACGGCACTTCCGCCCATGCAAGGGATTTTCTTTGATGGACAAATTTTTGATGCGTATGTATTTGTAAATGACTTGATAAAATCAGCAAAGAAGTCTATCGTGCTGATAGATAATTATGTGGATGAAAGCGTGCTGATGATGTTGGCAAAACGCAAGAAAGACGTTAGTTGCAAGGTCTTTACGCAAAATATTACGGCACAACTAAAACTTGATTTACAAAAACACAACTCGCAATACGCACCTATTGAGGTCGCACAATTTAAGAGGTCACACGACCGTTTTATAATTATTGACAACGAAAAAGTGTATCATATCGGAGCTTCACTCAAAGACTTGGGAAAGAAATGGTTTGCTTTTTCAAAAATGGAAATTAAAGCAGACACAATCATATCTGCATTGTCAGAATAATCAAATAAATCATTCTGAAATCAAGGTTCAGACAACATTTAGACATTTTATGGAAACAACAAGACAACAAAAGATAGCGCGTTTACTGCAAAAAGAGTTAGGGGACATTTTTTTGCTTTATGCAAAACAAATTCAGGGAACGCTTGTTACCGTAACGGGTGTTACGATTAGTGCCGATTTAAGTATCGCACGAGTGAGAATAAGCATTTTCCCAAACGACAAAGTGGAACCTGTGCTGAAACAGGTGGAGGCTGAAAGCAAAACTTTCCGTTATGAACTGGGCAAACGTGTAAGACACCAACTGCGGATTATTCCGGAATTGATTTTTCACCTGGACGAAAGTCTGGATTATATCGAAAACATTGATAATCTGCTAAAAAGCGACCCCATAGTGCATCCGGAAGACCACGACTACGGGATGGATCAATATAAAGACTAAAAAAGCCGAAAGGTGGGAGCAAACAGTAAAACCAACCACAAATTCGCCCTTTGGGTGGCTAAGCGGTATCTTTTTTCAAAGAAATCGCACAATGCCATCAACATCATTTCCGCCATTTCCGCTATGGGAGTGTGCATCGGCACCGTTGCACTGATTAGCGTACTGTCGGTGTTCAACGGTTTTGAGGGTCTTATTCAGGGAATGTTTTCGGCTTTTGACCCGGATTTGAAAATTTCGCTGGTAGAGGGAAAAACCTTCAATGCCAATACGCCTGAATTTATACAGGTGAAAAAACACGGTGCCGTGGCGAGTTATGCCGAAGAGATTGCGGAAACAGCTCTTCTACGCTTTGGCGACCGTCAGATGCCGGTAAAAGTGCTTGGTGTAAGCGATGATTTTCAGAAAGTTACCAATATCGACAGCATCTTGTACGACGGTGTTTTTTCGCTGAATGACGGAGCATTCGAACGGGCTGTTGTGGGAATTGGTGTGGCGAATAAATTAGGCATTAATGTCCATTTGATTGATCCACTGGTGATTTACGCGCCCAAACGAACCGAAAAAATCAACATCGTGCGTCCCGAAACGTCGTTTAACGAAGAAAGTGCGTTTACATCGGGTGTTTTTCTGGTAAACCAGCCGGAATACGACGACCAAAATGTACTTGTTTCGCTGAGCATGGCACAAAAACTCTTTGAATACAACGAAAATACCGTCTCCAATATTCAACTGAAAATAAAGCCGGGGTCAAACTTGAAAAGCGTTAAGAAAGAGCTACAACACATTGTTGGTAAAAACTTTAAGGTGCTGAACAAGTACGAACAGCAGGAAGATTTTTTCAAAATTACGAAAATTGAAAAATGGATTACTTATCTGATTTTGTGTTTTATTCTGCTGATTGCCACGTTTAACATTATCGGTTCGCTTTCCATGCTTATTTTGGAGAAAAAGGACGACATCGAAATTTTGCGAAGTTTAGGTGCTGACGAAAGCTTGATTAAACGAATTTTCTTGTTTGAAGGATGGCTGATTTCGGCACTTGGAGCGGTTGTGGGTTTGATTTTGGGCATTATTATCATCCTTATTCAGCAACATTTCGGTATTCTCAAACTTGGTGGCGACAACTACGTGGTGGACGCTTATCCCGTGGTGCTCAAATTTTCGGACATTCTGATTTCGTTCGCAAGCGTGGTGGTTATGGGATTTCTGGCGTCTGTGTATCCGGTAAAATATATCTCGCCTGCAAACGTTTCAAAATAAATGCTTTCTATGAAACTTATAAAATCAATATTGCTTTTACTCGTGACGGTGGTGCTGTTTTCCTGCAAGCCAACCGAACCCCCAGCGCCATATTCTTACGAAGCCAATCCAAATTTTTCGTGGGGATTTGTCGATTTCTACGGCAATTATTATCAAAATTATGGCATCGAAAACAATGTGGTAACGCTGAATTTATTTACCCAAAAACTTTTTATAAACGAAAAAAATCAGTTAGACGGAGCAGGACAATATTTGATTATTGAAGATATTTTCAGTACACCTAACGACACTTTACTGCCTGCCGGAAATTATAAAGTTGCCGAAACTGGCAAGTCGTTTACATTTTTTGGCGGAAAGAAATTCGAGGATAATAGGGAAACAATCCCTTCGGGTGCGTTTATTTACTACATCGAAACCGACCCCACAAAATCCAAAATCGCTTATGTAACCGATGGCTCAATGAACATCAGCATCGAAAGCGACACGATTTATAACATCACTTGTGATTTTACGCTGGACGAAAAAACAGCGTTTAAAGGGAATTTCAAACAAGTACTCTACCACATCGACCGCACAGCAACTACTCCGCCAAGCTCGGCAAGGCAGAAAATGCAACTGAAAAATATAATAGATTAGGAAAAGCAATAGAAAATCATACAGATTAATCTATAAACCAACTATTTAACTAGTTTAATCTCTTTCTATTTTACTATTCAATTATTTTACTAATCAACTATTCCACTACTTTTAATTTCTCACATCAACTCCCCAAAGCAATTTATTCCGTAGTGTTTCAAAAAAAGTATGGTTCAGCGGTTTAAGAACCTGAATGCAATGATCAGCTTTTTTCACACGCAGTCGGGTGCTGTGATCCAGGATTTTTGAGCGACCATCAATTGAAATCAGAAAACTGTTGCTTCGGCTTTTCACTTCCAATTCTATTTCCCAATCATCCGGCACTATCAGCGGACGCACGTTCAGACTATGCGAAGCTACCGGCGTAATCACGAAACTTTGAGCCTGAGGAACTACGATTGGACCGCCTGCACTCATAGAGTAAGCCGTTGAACCAGTGGGAGTTGAGATAATAAGTCCGTCAGCTTCGTAGGTATTTATTAACTCACTGTTAGTGAAAGCTTTCACTTTTATCATTGAGTTGCTGTCTTGCTTAGAGATAGCAATATCATTCAGTGCATAAGGTGAGTCCATTCTCGATCCGTCCAGCGCCTGCACTTTCATTACACTCCGCTTTTCGATGCTGTATTTGTTCTCAAAAATATCCTGCAAAGCCAGAATAATCTCGTTTTTGGCTATATCGGCCAAAAAACCCAACCTTCCGGTATTTATTCCCAAAATGGGAATATCCTTCTTCCCCACTCGCACCGCCGTATTCAGAAAAGTACCGTCACCGCCCACGCTCAGCGCCAGATCAGCATCAAAATTATCATCCACAATTAATTCATATTTATCAAAAGAGTTGTTAAACTGTGTGACAAGGTAGTTTTGCATATATTCTTCAAGCAAAACAAGAATATTTTTTCCATGAAAATAATTGATCAGCTCAAGCAATTGATCTCTCATATCGGTGCGGTGAAGGTTGCCGAAAAGGGCTATTCTCACTGTTTTACTTAAATCCATATTTCGGGAATGATAATTGTTGTTTTGAAAAATGAAGAGCTAAAGAGGTTATGACAGATAAATCAAGCATAAATCTTTAAAAAAATCGAAAGAAACGGCCTTTTGTTCTATTACTTCAATTTTTTACGTAAATTTGCGTTCCAATGATTTTACCTATACAAAGGAACAAAATGGAATTGAATCTTACAAATTAATTTTTTATTTCTTTTGTTCTACAAATCAACGACGCGCAATGAAAGCCAAGTTGTATAAGATTTATTTTGATTTGTTTTGAACTTAAAGCTTTATGCGTTCAACTTTTAATTACTTGTAATGACAAAACTGAGTGTAAATATAAATAAAATAGCAACACTTCGTAATTCCCGCGGAGGTAATATCCCAAACGTGATGGATGTGGCGTTGGATTGCGAACGATTTGGTGCAGAGGGAATTACTGTACATCCCCGTCCGGACGAAAGACATATCCGCTATGCAGATGTGTATGATTTGAAGCCGGTGCTGACCACCGAGTTCAACATCGAAGGAAATCCCATTCCCGAATTTATAAAACTTGTAAAAGAAATAAAACCAGCTCAGGTAACGCTTGTACCCGATGCTCACGACGCTTTGACGTCAAACGCCGGCTGGGACACGAAAAAACACCTTACGTTCTTGCAGGATGTAGTGGGTGAATTTCAAGCAGAAGGTATCCGCGTTTCTATTTTTGTTGATACCGAATTAGAGTTCATGGAATATGCGGCAAAAACCGGCACCGACCGTGTAGAGCTATACACAGAACCTTATGCAGCCAATTTCCACAAGGACAGACAAGCCGCAGTAGCACCTTTTGTTGAAACTGCAAAATTAGCCAGGCAGCTTGGCCTCGGACTGAATGCCGGCCACGATTTGAACCTGGACAACCTGGCATTCCTCAAAAAAAACATTCCCTGGCTGATGGAAGTTTCCATCGGGCACGCACTTATTGCCGATGCACTTTATCTGGGACTGGAAGAAACAATCAAAAGATACAAGGAACAACTTGCCCCATAACCCCCTAAAGAGGGGATTTTTAACAAATTGCTCTTAAGTTTTTCTAAAAAATAAATGTTTTTATTATTTAATTGAAATAGTGACGAATTACGCTCTATCATTCTCAAAAATCATTATTCCGCTTTCTTTCTCCATTTGGAGAAAGTACCCCAAGGGGGATAGAGGTTAGGGATTAGGGGGCTAAAATTTTTTACACAATGAACTTACAAATTTTATTACAACAAATTGTTGCTGATGTGGCAACTTCTCCCGAGGTTCAAGCAGTTCCTGAAAAAATGAATTTGTGGAAAATGACAACTTACGGCGGTCCGATTATGCTTATACTCGGCATTATGCTGGCACTTGCCGTTTACATTTTCATCGAAAGAGTAATCACCATCAATAAAGCGTCTCAGGAAGATAAATCCTTTATGAGCAGGGTTAAAGATTATATCCACGAAGGAAAAATTGACTCGGCTCAGAAACTTTGCCGCGATATGGATTCTCCTGCTTCCAGAATGATTGATAAAGGAATCAGCCGCCTCGGACGTCCGATGAGTGATGTGCTTTTGGCTGTGGAAAACGTTGGTAATCTGGAGGTTTCAAAACTTGAGAAAAGTTTGGTAATCCTTGCGACTATATCTGGCGGTGCGCCCATGCTTGGATTCCTTGGAACAGTTACAGGTATGGTACTTGTGTTTTTCAATATGACGCAAAACCAAACCGGCGTAGTGCAGCTTACTGATTTATCATCTGGAATGTATCAAGCTATGGTTACTACCGTAGGCGGTCTGATTGTAGGTATTCTTGCCTATTTTGGATACAATTACCTGATTTCCCGCGTGGATTCAGTGGTTCGCAATCTGGAATCCAAAACACTGGAATTCATGGATTTACTGAATGAACCATCGAAATGATTAGTTTCGAGCAATGAATTTTGAGTAAGTAGTACTCAGAACTTTGAACTCAGAACTCAAAACTGAAATATTATGGCATTAAAACGAAGAAGTAAAGTTGAAAGCGGGTTTTCTATGTCGTCGATGACCGATATTATTTTCCTGCTGCTGTTGTTTTTTGTGATTTCGTCCACAATGACAACTCCCAACGACATTAAAATAAATTTACCTCAAAGTGGGGCCAAAACCGCAACCGAACAAGTTGTGGCCAGAGTTTCCATTGACAAAGAAGGACAGTATTTTCTGGCAAGCGGCAAAGAAAAAGCCGTACAGGTATTGCCAGATATGCTCGAACAACAAATCCTGAACATTGTGGAACAAGATACGGCAACATTTCTTGCGCTTTATGCAGACAAAGACATTGCTTATAAGGAAGTGGTGCGCGTTTTGGATATTGCTAACAAAAACAAATTGAAATTGGTGATTGCAACTTCGGCTCAAACCGAAGAAGAAATCTCGAAAAACGCTGTTAATCAATAAGTTTTGGAACGATCGAAAATATATGGTATCATCGGCTCGGCCTTGTTTTGCCTGCTTACACTTCTGATTCTATGGTTCGTCTTTATGCCCTCCGTGGTTAAACAACCTGAGGATGAGGGAATTATGGTCAGCTTTGGTGATGAACTTGACGGGCTTGGTTTTGGAGACATGATAGCGGGAGTGGAAGAACTATCTACACCGACTGCTCCACCTCCTCAACATGCAGAACAGCAGGAGCTAATCACGCAAGAAACCGAAAGATCTGTTGTGGTTACCAAGCAGCAGCCCAATCCAAGGACAACCCGGCAGGTAACCGAGCAAGACTTACAGCGCCAGGAACAGCAAAGACAACAGGCAGCAGCTGCGGCAGCCGAACGACAGAGACAGGAAGCAGCCGCA
>CAZIRA010000011.1:0-42596 GCA_964541615.1 uncultured Paludibacter sp. | reverse complement strand
GAGTTTTTTCAGTGCGAAAATGCGTTCCTTCCATTCAATCGTAACGGTGTGCTTTTCCCGGAAAAAGTCAACGGAAAATATGCTATGCTCAGCCGTCCGAGCGACAATGGACATACGCCATTTGGCGATATTTATATGAGTTACAGCCCGGATATGAAGTACTGGGGCGAACACCGCTGCGTGATGAAAGTAACACCTTTTCCCGAAAGTGCCTGGCAATGTACCAAAATCGGTGCAGGGCCTATTCCAATCAGAACCGACGAAGGCTGGCTGATGATTTATCACGGCGTAATTACCACTTGCAATGGTTTCCGCTATGCTATGGGAGCTGCTTTACTGGACCAAAACAATCCCGAAAAAGTGCTTTACCGCACCCGCGAATACTTGCTCGGCCCGGCCGCTCCTTACGAACTGACCGGTGATGTACCTAACGTGGTTTTCCCGTGTGCAGCTCTTACCGAAGGCGATAAAATAGCTGTGTATTACGGTGCTGCTGATACAGTTGTAGGTATGGCATTTGGTTATATCAGCGAGATTATTGCAGATTTGAAAAGGCAAGATTATAGGTAAGTGACTGAACCTGCCTGCCGATGGCGAGTTTGCAGCTTAATTTTCTATGGTGCGTAGCACCGAATTATTTGTAGAAAATGAATGTGTAGAATACAAAGGTGCGTAGCACCGTTTCAGAAATCAAATAATTATCAAAATGGCAAATACATTTACACAATGCTACATCCATTTGGTATTTGCACCTAAAAATAGGGAAGCATTAATTTCAAAAGAATGGAAAGATAATCTGGAACGCTATATGACTGCTTGCATTCAGAAAAGGAAGCATAAATTATTGGCGATTAATGCACAAAAAGATCATGTACATATTTTAATTGGCTATCATCTCTCGGACTTAATCCCTGATTTGGTTTCAAATATAAAAACTGCAAGTACAACTTGGATTAAAGAAAATAATTTTTGTAAGTACAAATTTGAATGGCAAAAGGGATATGGAGCATTTACTCATTCAAAATCTCAAATACATCAAGTTGTTTCGTATATTTTAAATCAAGATGTTCATCATAAAAAAAGAAATTTTCGTGAAGAGTATTTAGAAATACTACACAAGAATGATGTCCAATATGATGAAGAATATCTTTTTGATTTCTTTTTTTGAATTAATTTTATCGAATAGAAATGGTGCTACGCACCTTGATTTTGTTTGGATTTATTTTTCTACAAATGAAATTGGTGCTACGCACCTTCTGAAAATTGAAAATTAAATTTCTCAAACATATTTATCACTATGAAACAGCCATGCCAATATACTTTTGACACACAAAGGAGTGATTGTATGGCGTGTTCCATGTGTCCTTAATTTAAAAAAATAAACACATGAAAAACTTCCTAATTATACTTTCCATTCTTTTTGCTTCGCAATTTACATTTGCAGAAAGTCTGACTGATTACGTCAATCCATTTATTGGCACAACAAATTACGGAACTACCAATCCCGGAGCCATCATGCCGCACGGAATGGTAACAGTGGCGCCTTTCAATGTGATGGGCTCTGCGGAAAATAATTTTGATAAGGATGCCCGCTGGCTTTCTACCGGATTTGAATATACGAACAGCTATGTTACCGGCTTGTCGCACAATAGTTTGAGTGGAGTAGGCTGTCCGGAATTGGGAAGTCTGCTGCTGATGCCCACCACCGGGAAATTGGAAGTAGATTTCACAAAGTACGGCAGTAAAATCAGCCAAATGAACGCTGTGCCGGGAAACTTTTCCTGTGTTTTTGATAAATACGGGGTAGCTTCTGTGAGTTCAGCTACCGTTCGTTCAGGCATTACCGAGTTTACATTTCCCGAAGGGGAAAGCAATATTCTCTTCAATCTGGGCGAAGGACTGACCAATGAAAGCGGTTCGTACGCGCGATTTGTGAATGATACGGAAATTGAAGGAATGAAGTTGCAAGGTACGTTTTGCTACAATTCGCAAGCAGTTTTTCCGGTGTATTTTGTGTTGCAGGTGAGCAAAGCACCTGCTTCGTCCGGCTACTGGAAAAAACAACGCCCGATGACTGCCGAAGCGGCTTGGGACGATACGGCGGGAAAATACAAACTTTACGAACGTTACAACCGTGATATTGCCGGCGATGATATTGGCGTTTATTTTAAATATAATACCGCAAAAAACGAAAATATTGCTGTTAAAATCGGGATTTCTTATGTGAGCATCGCCAACGCGCGTGAAAATTTGAAAAAAGAGCAGCCTGGTTTTGATTTTGAGAAAGTGAAAAAAGAAGCCCATGAAAGTTGGGAAAAAGAACTTTCTCGCGTGCAAGTTGAAGGCGGCACGCACGACCAAAAAGTGGTATTCTACACCGCTCTGTATCACTCACTTATTCACCCGAATATTCTTAACGACGTGAACGGTGAATATCCGGCAATGGAAACCGGAAAAACGATGAAAACCGATGCAACACGTTATACCGTTTTCTCGCTTTGGGACACGTACCGCAATGTGCACCAGCTATTTACGCTGCTTTATCCTGAAAAACAGCAGGACATGGTTCGCACCATGGTGGATATGTACAAAGAGAGTGGTTGGCTGCCGAAATGGGAACTTTACGGACGTGAAACACTGACAATGGAAGGCGATCCGGCCATTCCCGTGATTGTGGACAGCTGGATGAAAGGGCTACGCGATTTTGATGTGAATGCTGCGTATGAAGCCATGTACAAATCGGCTACAACGGCCGGAAAGGACAACTTCCTGCGTCCTGATAACGATGATTATTTGCAGCGCGGCTATGTGCCGCTTCGCGCAAAATACGACAATTCGGTGTCGCACGCGCTGGAATATTACATTGCCGACAATGCTTTGGCGAAATTTGCTGCTGCTCTTGGCAAGAAAGAAGATGCTGCCCGCTTCAATGCGCAGTCACTGAATTACAAGAAATATTATTCACCGGAATACGGTGTTTTCCGACCTATTTTACCTGATGGAACTTTCCTGTCGCCGTTTAATCCCAAACAGGGTGAAAATTTCGAAGATGTTCCCGGTTTTCACGAAGGCAGTTCGTGGAGCTATTCATTTATGGTTCCTCACGATATTCCGGGTTTGATTAAAATGCACGGTGGCAATAAAAAATTCACCCGAAAATTGCAGGAAGTCTTTGATGATGGGCATTACGACCCAACCAACGAACCCAATATCGGCTACCCGTACTTATTTAATTACGTGAAAGGGGAGGAGTGGCGAACGCAGAAATTGACGCAGGAATTACTTGCCAAGCATTTCAAAAACGCACCCGATGGATTACCCGGAAACGACGATACCGGCACGATGTCTACGTGGGCAATTTTCTCGATGATGGGTTTCTATCCCGTTGTCCCTGCAGATTTGAACTACGCGGTAACTTCACCCGTGTTTGATAAAATCACCATTCAGTTAGACAGCAATTTCTACTCAAACGAAAAATTTGTTATCGAGAAAAAGAAATCAGCAAAATCTGGAAATTACATTAAAAATATAAAAATAGACGGTAAAAGCATTAAAGGTAATTTCCTTAATCACAACGATATCATCAAAGCAAAATCAATCGTATTTGAATATTAAGAAAATGGAAAACCCACAAATTCCCGCAAAAAAACGTCATCCGATTAACTGGATTTTATCGGTTTATTTTGCAATGGGATTGCCATTCGTTACGCTTTCAATCGTTTCGGTGGTGATGTTCAAAGATTTAGGTGTCGATAATCAGAAAATTGCTTTTTGGACTTCGTGGTTGATTTTGCCATGGTCGCTGAAGCCGATTTTCAGCTTGATAATGGAAACTTTTGGCACCAAACGTCAATATGTGATAATCGCCGAAATAGTTTCTGCTATTGCATTTGGCTTGATTGTGTTTTCATTGCCATTGCCTAATTTCTTTACCATTATTCTGGCTTTGATGGGAGTTGTGGCATTGAGCGGCTCTACGCACGATATTGCAGGCGATGGCATTTATTTGGACGAGTTGGATACCAAAACCCAAAGCAAATTTTCCGGCTGGCAAGGCGCATTTTACAATCTTGCAAAAGTGCTTGCCAACGGAGGTTTGGTCTTTTTGGCCGGATGGCTGACAAATTCTATGAACCTGACTATCACACAATCCTGGCAGATTGTTTTCGTGATTTTGGGTGCGTTGATGCTGTTTGTTGCCATTCATCACTTGCGGGTTTTACCTACCGGAAAAGTGAATGAAAAAGGTGCAAGTTTCAGAGAAAAAAGCAAAGAACTGGGCGAGATATTTCTCAGTTTTTTTAGGAAAAAACACATATGGTACTACCTGATATTTATTTTTCTATATCGTTTTGCCGAGGGGTTGGCTATGAAAATCGTGCCCTTGTTCTTAAAAGAAAGTCAGGATTTGGGTGGAATTGGACTTAACAACGAGCAGTACGGTTTGATTTACGGCACATTTGGAACGGTAGCTTTTATTGCAGGATCGATAGCTGCGGGATATTACGTTTCGCATTATGGATTGAAAAAAGTGCTTTTTTCATTAGCACTGTTTTTTAATATTCCATTTGTAGTTTATCTGGTTTTCGCCGTTTATCAACCCTCGCAATTATCTATTATAGCCGCTGGAATTGTTGCCGAATATTTTGGCTACGGATTTGGTTTTGTGGGGCTTATACTTTTTATGATGCAGCAGATTGCACCCGGTAAGCACCAAATGGCACATTACGCCTTTGCAAATAGTTTGATGAATTTGGGAGTGATGATTCCCGGAATGATAAGCGGATATTTGAGCAGTTGGCTTGGTTACAAATATTTTTTTATCTTTGTGATGTTTGCCACCATTCCTGCGCTGCTGATCACCTGGTTTGTGCCTTTTACGTATCACAACAGTAAGAGAGCAGTGAGCGGTGAGCAGTGAGCGGGCGAAATTGCCGCTTAAACCGCTTATCAGCCAAAAAAATAAAAATACTTTTACAAAGAAAAAAATGCACTCGCGGCATTCTCGCTTTTACATACTAAGCATTGAACTTTTGAATAAAATTAAGAATTAATATATAAAAAAACACACATGAGAATATTTAGATTTTTATTCGCATTCATTTTAACGGTAAGCTTGTTTGTGTCTTGTCAGGAAAAATCAAGCACAGATTACGCTCAATTTGTAGATCCGTTTATCGGAACCGGCGGTCACGGACATACATTCCCGGGTGCAACTTACCCTAACGGTATGGTGCAGCTGAGCCCCGACACACGCATTTACGAGTGGGACGCCTGCTCGGGTTATCATTTTTCAGACTCAACTATTAACGGTTTTTCGCACACACACCTGAGCGGAACCGGAATAGGCGACTACGGCGATGTGCTGATAATGCCGGTGGCAGGAGTGCCTGACATTCGCAAACGCACCAAAGGTGTGGATACGGTTTCTTTTGCATCCCCATTTTCGAAAGAAAACGAAAAAGCTACGCCCGGTTATTACTCCGTAATCCTGGACAGATACGGCGTGAAAGCAGAGCTTACAGCTTCAAAACGTGCCGGAATGCATCGCTATACTTTCTCTGAAAATGCTGAACCATCGATGATAATTGATCTGGATTACGCCGTTCAATCGCCGAAAATCTTAGAATTAACTCTGGAAAAAGTAAGTGATACAGAAATCCGCGGATTCAGAAGAACATCTTACTGGGCTCCTGACCGATCCATTTATTTCTATGCAAAAACTTCCAAACCGTTTAAAAATGCTGCATTCTACCAGCACGATGAACTAAAATCAAACGTTAATTTCCTCAACGGTACAAGCGGAAAAGTGTTGTTGAGTTTTGAAACGTCGGATGGCAAACCTATCATGGTTAAAGTGGGTATTTCACCGGTAGATATGGAAGGTGCCAAAAAGAATTTAGAGGCTGATATTCCTGCTTGGGATTTTGAAAAGGTGGTAAAAGATACCCGAACAGCCTGGAATGAAAAGCTGAAAAAGATTGAAGTGGAAACGACCGACGAAGACCAAAGAAAAATCTTCTATACAGGACTTTACCACACTTATATCGCTCCCAATATTTTTTCTGACGCTGACGGCAGATACCGCGGTATGGATGGACAGATTCATTCGTCAACAGAAAATATCTACACCGTATTCTCCCTATGGGATACTATGCGGGCGCTTCATCCCATGCTTACCATTATTGATCCGGAACTGAATCAGAACTTTATTCGCACCCTGCTCACCAAGCATAAAGAAGGTGGTCTGCTGCCTATGTGGGAGCTCGCCGGAAACTACACGGCTACTATGATTGGTTACAATGCAGCACCCGTAATCGTGGATTCTTACGTGAAAGGTTACAGGAATTTTGATGTGGATTTGGCTTACGAAGCACTGCTCAAAACATCCGGTTATGACACAACCAACATCATTGCAAGCCGTATTTTCAAACATGCATTGATGCCAAAGTCCAAAAAATATAAAAATGAATTGGGTTTTATTCCGAGTGACTCTGAGCATGAAAGTGTGGCAAAAGGCCTGGAATATGCTTACGACGACTGGTGCATTCTGCAGATGGCAAAAGAAAGGAAAGATTCGCAAAATATAATTCGTTTTGAAAAATTGGCTAAAAACTATATGAATTATTTTGATAAGTCCACTGGTTTTATGCGTGGAAAACTCCAGGATGGCACCTGGCGTACTCCATTCAATCCGCGCAGTTCGGCACACCGGATGGACGATTACTGCGAAGGAACTGCCTGGCAGTGGCTTTGGTTTGTTCCGCATGATGTAAACGGACTGATGAAGTTGTTGGGAGGCCGCGAAAAATTCCTTGAAAAATTAGACGGACTCTTTACAGCCGACTCAAACCTGGAAGGAGAAATAGTATCAGCTGATATCAGCGGACTCATTGGTCAGTATGCTCACGGCAACGAACCCAGCCACCACATCATTCACTTATACAATTACGCGGGCGTTCCTCACAAAACACAAGAGCTGGCAGACAGTGTGCTATATACGCTTTATCATGCTGAACCTGACGGACTTTCGGGAAATGAAGACTGCGGACAAATGTCGGCCTGGTACATCTTGAATGCCATGGGATTTTATCAAGTTGCGCCCGGCGATCCGGTTTATTCCATTGGAAGACCGATTTTTGACAAAACAACAATTAATCTCCCAACAGGGAAAAAATTCACCGTAATTACCAATAACAATGCTCGCAGGAATAAATACATTCAGTCTGTTAAACTAAATGGAACTGAACTGGAAAAACCATTTTTTACGCATGAACAGCTGGTGAATGGCGGAGAATTGGAAATAGAAATGGGTGATAAACCAAAACTGTGATATTTTTAAAGATGTAAAGAAAAAAGTATTTTTTCAATTTCTCGCAAAATATCAATAAAAGCCTGATGATATAATGAATACAACAAAGCGTATATTTTTACCCGTGATTTTTTTCCTTGTATTTCCTTTTTTAATAAAATCGCAAACGCCCTTCACAGAGCTGACTGACAGCAAACCGCATGACAGCCGTGAAATGTGGAGTCAACTAAAAAAAGATTTCTGTTTCGTTTGGGGAAATACAGATACAAGGTATCCGAAACTGTCCATTCCCAACAAGAAGGGGATGGAAAACAAGGACGGCAGCCTTACTCTGATTCAGCTGAATGCCTGGCGTGGTGAGCGGGTGAATGCACAAGCTGTATTGTATTCAAAAATTGATTTACAAAATACAACACTCTCAATGTCAGATTTGAAGAGTGGAAGAAACCGAATTTCGTCATCAGCCATCCGAATCAATCCCGTACGATATGTGATGACTGATGAGCTGAACAAAGACGGAAAAGGTGGTTGCGGTCACCGACCGGACAAAACAAAGTATGACTCGACTATGGTAGCTGATATTCTGGACATTTACAAAGACAATTTTAGTGTCCCGGCAAATTCCGTTCAGCCTGTTTGGTTGACTGTAGTGGTACCTGCCGATGCAAAACCTGGTTTGTACAGCGGTTTGCTGACTTTGAAAACTTCAGCTGGAAAACAAGTTGTGCTACAACTTAAACTTAATGTGCAAAATCAAACTTTGCCAAAGCCGTCTGAATGGGGTTTTCATTTGGATTTATGGCAGAATCCGTACGCCGTTGCACGTTTTCATAATGTGCCTCTTTGGAGCGAAAAACATTTTGAACTGATGAAGCCGCTGATGAAATTGCTGGCCGATGCAGGACAAAAAGTTATCACTGCCACCATCATGCACCATCCGTGGAATGCGCAAACGTACGATGCTTTCGACAGCATGATTGGTAAAATTAAAAATTTGGATGGTTCCTGGACCTACAATTACGAAGTGTTTGACAAATGGGTTTCTTTTATGATTAACGAGGTTGGAATCTCCGGACAAATCAACTGCTATACGCTGATTCCGTGGGCGTTGAATTTTGACTATTACGATGTAGCAAGTAACAGCATTAAGTTTGTGAATGGGAAACCCGGCGCTAAGCTTTATCAAGATTATTGGATGCCGTTTCTGACCGATTTTGCTCGACACTTAAAATCAAAAGGATGGTTTGAAAAAACGACCATAGCTATGGACGAGCGCAGCATGGAAGATATGCAGCAAGCCATAAAATTGATCAAACAGTCGGATCCGAATTTTAAAATTTCACTTGCCGGAAATTACCACCCTGAAATTGAAGCAGATATTTATGATTACTGCATCGCATTCGGTCAGGAATTTCCTGAAAAAATAAAAGAAAGAAGAGAAAAACAAGGTCTTAAAAGTACCGTATATACCTGTTGTACAGAACCATTCCCCAATACGTTTACTTTTTCTGCACCGGCAGAAGCAGTATGGATTGGTTGGCATGCGGCAGCCGGAAATTACGACGGTTACCTGCGCTGGGCATACAATAGCTGGACAGAAAGCCCGCTGCAAGACTCCCGATTTATAAGATGGGCAGCCGGCGACTGCTACCTGGTTTATCCAGACGGGAGAAGCAGTATCCGCTTCGAGCGTTTGATTGAGGGAATACAAGAGTATGAGAAAATACAACTGTTGAAACAAAAATGGGAAAATGAACCTCAAAAATTAGCACAACTCAACGATATTATTCGTACATTTACCATTCAATCCAAAGGAATTCAAACAACCGAGGAGCAGGTAAGGAGAGCTAAAGCCGTATTGAACAGTATAAAATAAAACCCGATTAAGAAATTGAAACATAATAATTTTTTGAAATATGACTGCAATCAAACAAAAAACCACAAAACTATTTCTGTTAATTACAGTTATTGTTTTTTTATTTCCGGTAAATATTTCGGCACAAAACAGGACCGAATATCTGCTTGAGAAAAACTGGAAATTTATCCGTACGGATGAAGCGGCCCAGATGAATACTGACTTTGACGACAGCAAATGGCAAACCGTAACCGTGCCGCACGACTGGGCGATTTACGGTCCATTCAGTATTCACAACGACCAGCAAAACATTGCCATCACACAGGACGGCCAGAAAGAAGCCATGGAACACGCCGGACGAACCGGTGGACTACCGTTTGTAGGTGTTGGCTGGTACAGAAATACCGGAAATCTGCCTGCTTATGAAGCTGGAAAGCGCGTTACCATACTTTTTGACGGAGCAATGGCCAATTCACAAGTCTATGTAAACGGCAAAAAAGTAGGAGAGTGGCCTTACGGATACAATTCGTTCCACTTTGATGTGACAGATTACCTGAATAAAGACAATACTCCAAACTTGCTGGCAGTCAGACTTGAGAACCGTCCGGAGCAATCCCGCTGGTATCCCGGAGCCGGACTTTACAGAAATGTGCACGTGATTGTTACCGACGAAGTGCATATTCCCGTGTGGGGAACGTATGTAACGACGCCTGTGGTAAAAGACGATTTTGCGGGAGTGAATGTGAAAACGAAAGTTGCCGGGACAAACGCTGCAGGACAATATAAACTCTCTACACAAATTTTTGATCCTGATGGAAAACTTGCAGGAAAGTGTGAATCGCAGCTTCATAAATACAGCGGTACGGAATTCAGCCAGGATATTTATATTGATAATCCTAAACTTTGGGATGTGGAAAATCCGCACCTTTATAAAGCAGTATCAAAACTTTATTCCAATGGAAAAGAAGTAGATGAATACACCACTACATTCGGAATTCGTACCATAGAAGTGAAGCCAAATGAAGGATTTTATCTGAATGGAAAGAAAACGGTATTTCAGGGTGTATGCAATCATCATGACCTCGGGCCACTTGGTGCTGCCGTGAATGATGCCGCTATTCGTCGTCAGGTACGCATTATGAAAGATATGGGAGTCAACGCCATCCGGACTTCTCACAATATGCCGGCTCCGGAACTGGTGCGCGCCTGCGATGAAATGGGAATGATGCTGATGATTGAAACTTTTGACGAATGGAAACAGCCGAAAGTAAAAAACGGCTACAACCTTTTCTGGGACAATTGGGCTGAAAAGGATATGATCAACGTGCTGCATAATTTCCGAAACAGCCCTGCAAACGTGATGTGGTGCATAGGCAATGAAGTGCCCGAGCAAGGCAACGGCGACATGGGACCGAAACGGAATAAATTTCTGCAGGACATCTGCCACAGGGAAGACCCTACACGTCCTGTTACCAACGGAATGGACAACCCCCAAGCAGTTACAGGCAATAATTTTGCATCATTACTGGATGTAGCCGGATTTAATTATCGTCCGCATTTGTACCACGATAATTATAAAAAAATCCCTCAACAACTTATTCTGGGTAGCGAAACTGCTTCCACAGTTAGCTCACGTGGAGTATATAAATTCCCTGTTGAGCGAAAATCTATGGCCAGATACCCGGATCATCAATCCTCATCCTACGATGTGGAACACTGCAGTTGGTCCAATCTGCCCGAAGATGACTTTATCCAGCATGAAGATCTGCCGTACGCTATCGGTGAATTTGTTTGGACCGGATTTGATTACATCGGCGAACCTACTCCGTATTACACCGATTGGCCTTCGCACAGTTCATTGTTCGGAATTGTGGACCTGGCAGGTATTCCAAAAGACCGCTTCTACTTGTACAGAAGCCATTGGAACAAAAATGTAGAAACACTTCATATCCTTCCGCACTGGAACTGGAAGGGGCGCGAAGGCGAAGTTACACCGGTATTTGTGTACACGAATTATCCTTCTGCTGAGCTGTTTATCAATGGTAAAAGTCAGGGAAAACAGACAAAAGACCTATCTGTTAAGCGAGATTCAAGCGCAAATGAAGAGTCTTATAAGAATTTTGACCGCCAGAAACGCTATCGCCTGATGTGGATGGACACGAAATACGAACCGGGAACAGTGAAAGTAGTAGCCTACGATGAAAATGGAAAAGCAGTAGCTGCAAAAGAACTGAAAACAGCCGGAAAACCCGTTGGAATTGTTCTGGAAGCTGACAGAAACAGCATCAAAGCCGATGGACGGGATATCTCATTTGTGAATGTAAAACTGGTGGACAAAAACGGTAATTTCTGTCCGACCGACGAGCGTGAAATAAGCTTCAAAGTAACCGGAGCAGGAGCGTTCAAAGCAGTTGCCAATGGTAATCCAGCCAGTTTAGAAAGTTTCCAGGAACCTCGAATGAAACTTTTCAGCGGACAGCTTACTGCATTGGTTCAAAGTCTTGAAAAAGGCGGCACCATAACCCTGGAAGCTTCAGCGAAAGGAGTGAAATCAGGAAAAATAACGATAGTGGCGGAATAGGATATAAAAATGTAAAACATAAAAAAACAAAAAAACAGAAAAGTGTTTTAATTCGTTTATTAACCATAGGCGAGTATTTTATAATTTAGGGAATTAGAATAAGTTACAGCTTGTTTTAATTCCCGTTATAAATCCATATATTTGTAAATGATTTCAGTTGTTCAAAATTTTTTATAGCTTGAAAAATCTGGGTGCTTGTTACAGTTTTATGATTATTAAAGTACTTCAAAAAAATGGCTCTTTTTCAAGATAGTGCAAAACTTTTAGATGAAATTAAAAAAGGAAATCCCGATGCTTTCGAGTTCCTTTTTAAGGGATATTTCCCACGTCTGCTTGGGTATGCGCTGCGTTTTATTCCAAACGAAGAGGAGGCAAGAGACTTGGTTCAAGATTGTTTTGTAACATTCTGGGAAAAAAGAGAAAATCTCACTTCAGTTTCGCTCACATCTTTGCTTTTTACAATGGTTCGTAACAGTTGCCTTAATCTTCTTAAGCACCAGCAGATTGTTAAGAAGTACCAACTGACCTACCTGGAGAATATAGGTGGCGAAGAACATCTCTATCATTCTGATTTTCTGATGCATACCGAAAACAAGATCCTCCTTGATGAATTGCAGGGACAGATCAACAATGTTATAGAATCATTGCCTGACAGGTGTAAAGAAGTATTTCTTCTAAGCAGATTTCAAGGATTAAAAAACAGGGAAATAGCCGAACATTTAAAAATCTCTACCACTGCCGTAGAAAAACATATCTCACGTGCAATTACAACTTTCCATTCCCATTTCAAAGACAAATATCCATCCTATGTCATCGTTTTGGTTGTAGTATGGCTTTTAGGCTATTAATGAGAGAAATTTTTTCGTTTTTTAGTTTTATCTTCCCTTTTTGACATTTGTCACAAACACCTCATTTTTTTTTTCTGAAATATTATTCAACCCGAGGTTGGGTATTTCAGTTGTACGTTGTTATCTCTTATAAACAATAATATGTTATGCACATGGCTAATCAATCCGAGTTAAAAAAACTGGCAATTCAGTACTTCTCCGGTGGACTTCCAACGGAAAAGGAAAAAATTCTCTTCGATTTTATCATCGAGAGCCCTGAAAACTTGTCCCAATTCAGAGAATGGGAAAAAGTTTGGATTACCGCTGCTCAGGATGATGAAAATGTAAATGCAGATTGGGAAAACTTCTTGGAAAAGAAAAATCCTTTTGCAAAATCAGAGAAAGTTCAAAAGTATTTGTCATTCAGCTTGTGGAAACAGATTGCAGCAGTTGCAGCTATCCTTGTTGTTGCCGTTTTATCTACAATCTATGTTCAAAGCCTGTTTGGAGACTCACAAAAATCAAATTATGTGTCTGTAGAAGCTCCTTACGGCGAGAAAAGCAAAATTACTTTGGCAGACGGCTCTGTGGTTTGGCTTAATTCAGGTTCCAAACTGACTTATGCGGAAATAAATAAAAAGCACGAGCAGATTGTAGAATTATCCGGAGAAGGATATTTTGAAGTTGCCAAAAATAAAGACAGAAAGTTCATTGTAAAAACCAATATTTATGACATTGAAGTAGTCGGTACTAAATTTAACATTACTGCATATGAAGATGATAGATATGTAACAACAACATTGCTCGAAGGAAAAGTGAATTTACATCACAGAAATAAGAAAACGGGTTTGAATCCGGGAGAATCAATCGCTTATGATACCACAACCGGACAGCTCCAAAAACCGAACGAAGCTTTGCAAAACTCCAATGCATGGATTCACAATGCCATTATTTATGATAACATCACACTAAATGATCTTACAGCCAAGCTTTCACGTCAATACAACGTAGCTATTAAGTTGGAATCGGATGAATTGGCAGGAACGAAATTTAATATTGCTCTAAGAAATGATGAGTCAATCAGAGATGTTATGAATGCAATTGAGAAAATCCTAAATGTTGAAGTGAGCAACGTTGGACTCAATTACTACATAGGAAAAAAATCAATTAACTAATTAATACATAAAAATTTAACTAATACCAAATGAAGAAGCAGAAACTGATAGTTTTGTTGTTATGCATTCTTTTGGGCGCAACTGCGAATTTGTATGCTCAGAAGGTAACCAAAAATTTTAAATCAGAAAATTTAAAGACTGTATTAAAAGAAGTCGAGAAACAAACTGGTTATTCTATTATTTATCAGATAAATGAAGTAAATGAGAATAAGAAAATCTCCGCATCCTTTGTCGATGCCTCTATTGACAATGTTTTAACTCGTATTTTGGACTCGAATCTAACGTTTTCGATAGAAAACAAAATGATAGTAATACATAGAAAAGTGAATGATGCTCAGAAACTCCAAAATACAAGCATCGAAACAAAATCTAACTCAAAAGATGTGTCTGGTATTATTACTGATAATACAGGTGAACCCCTAATTGGAGTAACTGTAAGAGTAAGAGGCACATCAGAAGGAGTCACGACGAATTTTGATGGACAGTTTTCGTTAAAAAGTATTCCTGAAAATGCAACTTTGGATATTAGTTATATAGGTATGCAACCTCAATCTGTTTTAGTAACGGGTAAATCATCATTCAACATTATCATGGCAGATGACGCCAAACAGCTCGATGAAGTGGTGGTTACGGCCATGGGTATCGAACGTAAATCGAAATCGCTCACTTATGCCACTCAAAAGATGGACAACGATGAACTCATGAGGGTGCAGGATGCCAACTTCATCAACTCGCTGCAGGGCAAAGCAGCCGGTCTGAGTATTACTCCGAATGCAGGTGGAGCAGGCGGTTCGTCCAAAATATTATTACGTGGTAATAAGTCCGTTCTGGGAAATAACACACCCCTGATAGTGGTTGACGGTGTACCAATGAGCAATCCGGTAAAGGGGCAACAGGGAATTCAGGGTGGTTTGTCCATGGGATATAACTTCACGACTGAAGGTTCGGATGCCCTCTCATCCATCAATCCCGACGACATAGAAAATATAAACATCCTGAAAGGTGCAAATGCCGCTGCATTATACGGTAGTGCAGCATCCAACGGCGTACTGATGATCACCACCAAAAAAGGACAGGATGGAAAACTTACCGTTGGGGTGACTTCAAATGCTACCTTTGAAAATCCGCTGCTGCTCCCTCAGCTCCAAAACATCTACGGGGCTGATGTGAATACATTTGCCGGAACTGTGGCCGGTGAAAGCTGGGGAAAGAAAATGGCAGATATGACTGCTGAAGAAATGGCTGTAAAACACCTCACCAATTCCCCTCAAAACTTCATTGAAGATTTTTTCAAAACAGGAACCACATTCAACAACTCGGTATCAATAAGCGGAGGCTCAAAGAATGTTCGCTCTTACTTCTCATACGGAAATACCAACTCGGGAGGAATGATTGAAAATAACAAATTCAACCGCCATACTTTGTCATTCCGACAGAATTACTCCCTTTTCAACGAGGTGTTGAAAATTGATGCATCCATCAACTACGTGAATCAATCGACCAAAAATCGTCCCGGTGGCGGTACTTCGCTGAATCCGCTTTTCAACCTCTACACAGCTCCGCGTAATGTGGATATGAATTATTATCGAAATAATTACAAAATAGATGGAGGTACCTGGATGTCAAACAAGTACGATTATTATCAGCTTTCCAACAGAACGTATATCTGGGCATCCGGACAAACAGAGTTGAAAGGTCCGAAACAAAACTGGGTTTACACTTCGGCCGATCAGAATAATCCATACTGGCTCACTAACATGATAAATCGTTCGGACAATCAGAATCGTGTGTATGGATATCTTTCCGGAAATGTCAGACTGATGGATGGTCTTAATGCGCAGGCACGTTTCAGCATTGACCGTTCCAATTCAACGGATAAGACCGAAACTTCAGCCACCACACAGTTTCCTTCGGCCATGCTCGATTTCGGTGAATTCCGCCAGAGTATCAGCAATACCAATGAATTCTACCTGGACTGGATGCTGAACTACAACAAGGAATTCGGTAAAGTAGCTGTGTCGGCTTCGGCAGGTTATACTGCACATCAGATTACCGGTGATAATCAGTCGCTCCTCGTAGGTAGAGCTACCGTTGAAGATCCGCTGAGACGTCAGATACCTACGGCAGTCAATATATTCGATCCGCGTGCAGGTATCACAGGCGGTCGTGACTATGGTAAATTCATCAATTGGGACGAAGGTCTTTTCTTCACCGGTCAGATAGGTTACAACGATTATCTGTTCCTGGAGGGAAGTTACCGTCAGGACTGGTATCGGGCTTTCAAGCAATTCTCGGTATCGCGCGGTACTCCCGATAATTACGGATATTTTTCGCTTGGAGTTAATGCACTGATGCATGATATCATTGAATTACCGAAATTCTGGGACTACCTGAAACTCCGTACTTCCTATAGTGAAGTGGGTAATTCCATACCGAACGTGATGTTTTCATCGGTGGGTGTGAACCTGCTCACGGGTGCATCCACTCCGTCGCCCTATGCCTACTTCGAAAATCCGGTTCCCGAAAAAACAAAATCGCTCGAAGCCGGATTTGATGTTGCATTTTTCAAAAATTCACTTATGTGGGATGTAACTTTGTATCACTCCACCATGAACAACAACTACCTGCTGGTAGGAACTTCAGGTAAACAAAAGCCGGTAAATTCCGGTGTTATACGCAATATGGGTGTGGAAACCACGCTAACTTATGCGATGAATCTGACCAAAGATCTACTGTGGAAAACCGGTGTAAACTTTGCCTACAACAACAATAAAATTCTGAAAACCTACAAGGATAAAAACGGCAACGAAAGTCTGATTGAACAACAGATAGGTTTCGGAGGTAAAGTTCAGATCAAATATCGCGAAGGTGGAAGCTACGGCGATTTATACGTGACTGATTTTGCCCGCGATGAAAATGGAAAAATAAAACTCTCCAACGAAGGAAAACCGGGCTTGAGCAGCGAAAAATTCGGAGTATTCATGGGCAATATGAATGCGCCTTATCAGCTCGGATGGAACAATACTTTTACTTACAAAGGATTCTCGCTCTATTTCCTGGCCGATGGCAGAATAGGAGGCAAAGTCATATCCTTTACCCAGGCATTCCTGGATTTCGAGGGACTTTCCATGCGCAGCGGCGAAGCCCGTCAGGCGTATGAAGCGAATAAAAACAGTCTGACATACAGATACAGCGATTCACAGGGAACGGAGCACACAGTACCCGGCATGCTCATGCCCGACGGGCAGCTGACCTCCATCGAGTCGTATTACAAAGGTATCGGCGGCGATGTGAACGCCACTCAGTATGTGTATGATGCTACCAACTTCCGTCTGCGCGAAGTATCGTTGGGTTACACCTTCCGAAATGTGTTTGGTCCTTCCAAAAATCTTTCGCTCTCGATGGTTGGCCGTAATCTTTTCTTCCTGTTCAACGAGGCACCTGTGGATCCCGACACTTCATTGTCGACACAAAACAGCCTGGGCGGAGTAGATGTATTCAATATGCCATCTTCCCGTTCGTTGGGTGTGGCACTTTCAGTAACATTTTAATTCACACAGAAAAATTTCCAAATAAAAATGAAACGTACAATCATAAATATATCAATAGCACTTTTATCTGCTATCGTATTGACTTCCTGTCTGTTCAGTGAAGATTTCGTAGGCTCTGAATTTACGGTGGGAACTATTGAAGGCGAAACCGCCGTGCACCTTGGCAAAGCTGATAATATTGATTACCGGCGTGAAATTACCGAAGCAGGTCTCATAAGCGCACTCGAAGCTATGGATAAGACCAAACTGCTTGGTCAGATGCTTTCTGCGCAATATGCATTACGTGGTGGGAAAAACGGTTCAACACCCGGCCCGCATGCTTACCAGTATCAATACAGTCTGCAAATTGACAATTATGCCGGTTATCTGTGCCTGCCTCAGGATTTTGGAGGACGTATGCGCTCTACGTACTACAACAGTCAGGACTTCAACGGTGGTGCTATGGGATCTTTCATGCAAGTGAAAAATTTCATTGTTCCGGTACTCAATCATCCTCAAATTGATTCAATTCCTGAAATAAAAGCTGTATCGCTGTTGATGTACAATCTTGCCGCTCAGGAAGTCGCTGATATTTCCGGACCATTCCCCTATATCAACTACAAAGAAAACCGGCAAGATCATCCGTTTGTTTACAATCCACTGGATACAATCTACGCCACCATTGTTAATAACATTGATACCGTTGTGGCATGTCTGAAGAACTACCAAAATCGTCCGATATGGTATCAAACACAGGTTGATGGTATTCTCATGAAATACGATAGAGTTTCACCTGCAACTGGTGATAAAATAGAAAACTGGATCCGGTTTGCTAATTCGCTGAAACTCCGTATGGCCATGAATATAGTAAAGGTTGAACCCGATTTGGCAAAAAAATGGGCTGAACAATCCGTTCAATCAGGCGTAATTGAATCTGCTGCTCAGCAATTTCTGTTAAGTCCTCAGGTACTTGGTTTTTCGCATCCGCTCATCGAAATTTCCAACAGCTGGAACGACACCCGACTGAATGCATCCTTTGAAACTATTCTGAAAGCCTATAATCACCCTTTGCTTGGATTTATGTTTACCAAAAACTCGGATCCGATTATTAACAAAGATAATCCCTCCAAAATTTATCCGGCAGAAAGCGGATACGTAGGTTTACGTTCGGGCATAAGAATGCTATCCGGGCAGGCATACAATGTGAACTTCCGTACTGCATATTCCCGTATTTCAGATGCAATATTGGAAATGCCGCTGTTTCTGATAAAACTGTCGGAAGTACAGTTCCTGCGTGCCGAAGGTGCTCTGCGTGGCTGGAATATGGGAGGAAGTGCTGAAAATTTCTATAATACGGCGATAGAGAATGCCTACAGCGATACAGAACTGAAACTTTTCGACGAAAACTGGGAACCTGTATATTTCGAACAAACCATCTACAAATCGGCACTGGCTGAATATTTGAAAACTGAGACTGCACGTGATATTGATTACGTAGATCCTTACAGCGATGAATATTCGATAAAAAGCAAAATAAAAGTGGGTGTTAAATGGAGCAACACGGACGATAACGAAACCAAACTGGAAAAAATAATTACTCAGAAATACATTGCCGGTTTTCCGAATTCATTCGTTGCCTGGGGCGATTTGCGCCGTACCGGATATCCGAAGATTTTCCCCGTGGTGTATGACGATGGCGATGGTTCAATACCTGCCGGAGATATCATTCGTCGGATACCTTTTTCAGGTACTACTCAGGAAGCTACCCGCAACGATATTGCCAGTACAGGCCTTAGAGCACTGGGTGGTAACGACAAACAAGGTACAAGACTCTGGTGGGATGTACAAGGTACTAATTTTTAACAGTAAATTCCTGTCAATTATACAGAAACGAAGTAACAACACAACTAATAATTCATTAAATTAACTAACACAAATGACTATGACTAACAAATTTTTTACAAGTCTGATAGTAGCTCTGCTGCTATGTTTGGGAGGTATGTCTGTAAAGGCACAAATGTCGCCTACGGCCTCTAAAGATATCTATGACTGGACACCTTACGAGGATGTCAAAATGTTGAATTTATTCTATGATGTGCTCAAGCAGGGCAGAAACTATCCGACACAAGAAGAAATCAGAAATGCTTTTGGTTTCGATATGGAATTTTCTCGCTCTCACGTGCGCCCAAAAGCTGTGATGTACAATCAGGCCAAGCAGGTAAATCCGGCCATCAATCCGAAACGTAAAATCTGGATGAACATTCCGGGTGGTATCGGCAAAGGTAACGGTGGTTATCCATCGGCGTTATTCAACAACGATGTATATTCCATGTGGCAATACACACACCTCTTCGGCTCCTGGAATCATGGGTTTTTTCAGGCACCGGGCTCATGGGCAGATGCTGCACACAAACACGGTACGGATATTTTTAGCGGTATCAAGTTCTTTGAAAGCTGGACACCCGGAAGCGGAGATGCCAATTACGCTGCACTGATATCAGAAAAAGAGAATGGAAAATTCAAATACGCCGAACCACTCATCAATATCCTGATGTACATGGGTCTGGATGGAATTAACTACAACTGGGAAGACAACAGTTACAGCAATCCCGACGTAATCGCCTTTCATAAAGAACTGTACCGGATAGCTAAAGAAAAAGGTTTCCATAATTTCCATATCGGAATCTACACTCTTACTTCCGGTCTGACTAATACAAATAAAGACGCACTTTATTATGGCAATGATCCTACCGATAAAACAATGGATTTGATGTTGAATTATTCAAGTGGAAATTTTGCTATTTCAAGTACTGAAACTTCATTAAATGTGGCTAAAAGCGTTAATCCCAATGATATCAGCGTTTATCAAGGTGTCTGGATTGTTACCATGGACAGAAGCTGGACAGCCATGAATACCGACACACGAAAAGAGATGAATCTTTGCCTTTGGGGTGAACACGGTCAAAGTCGTTTTATGAGCTACAATAATGGTACTGATGCTTTCAATATTCAGGAAAATTACCAGAAATTACTGGAACGTGGTTTTTCAGGTGGAAATCGTAATCCGGCTAAACTACCCACACTGGCTAACACAGGTAATAACTGGGAATTGTCAGGAACAAAAGAACCGTTGTCCACTTTTGGTGGATTGGCTCATTTTGTAGCTGAACGTCCCACTGTACAGGGAAAACTCCCATTCTACACCAATTTCCAGCTTGGTAACGGCGAACGTTACAACTATAAGGGTAAAAAAACCTTTGGCAACTGGTATAATATGGGTGCACAGGATTATCAGCCAACTTATCGCTGGTTAGTATACGAAGCCAACACTAAAACTGTAAGCACAGCTATTCAGCCCGGTTATACACATCGCGATGCGTACACAGGTGGTTCTACCCTCGAACTGAAAGGTAATGCAACGACCGCAGGAACAGACATCGTACTTTACCGCACCGATTTAGAAATCAGTGCTGCCAATCCGAAAGTTACTGTAGCTGTGAAATCATACAAAGAAGGTACTAATCCTACCAATTTATTTGTAATTCTGAAAAAGAAAGACGATGATACCTGGGCAGAAATACCGGTTGGCAATACCACTGATAAAACCTGGCAGGAAATGACCCTGCCGGTGACCGGATTTGCTACCGGTGACCACATCGAATACATCGGATTACGCGTGAAAGCTGCTTCGGCAGAACCTTACCAAATGTACGTAGGTAAACTCGCCCTCACCGATGACCGCGAAGTGAAAGAAGTTGCACCTGTTGAAGATCTGATAGTAGAAGTGAAAAGAGAAACTCAAAGCACAATGGCAGTAAAACTCAACTGGAAAATCAGCCCTCTTGCCGCTTCACAACGAGCCGAACAAACGGGCTTGCTTTACAACGACGAAGCTAACGTTGATCATTTTGAAATTATGTATAAGAATGGTGTAGACGGCAGAATTTCTGAACTTGCACGTACTTCTACCTGGTCAGCTTTTGTAGGTGATATCGTATTTAACGATACGCAAACGTTGGAAGAACCATACATCGGAGTTCGCTCTGCATCAGTCGATGGTAAAAACTACTCTCCGGTAGTCTGGATTAAGGTTCCACGTGCCGAAGCGTCACAACTTCCGGTTTTCGCCAACGATGGATATTGTGCTTCTGAAATGAATCCTGATGCCGAAGGAGCAGCTATTGCACGTGTACAGCGTTATCTTACAGAAGTGAAAACGACAGGACTGACCGAGAACCTCAATTATACAGCCAGTGCTCCGGTAGCCGATGGTACTCAATACAAGAATGCAACAGATTATTCATTTACTGCAGCTCAGGGACAGACTTTTGATTTCTTCTTCAAGGCATTTGATGCCACTGATGGCTTGAAATGGTGTTTTGCTAAAGCTTACATCGACTGGGATAAAAACGGAGACTTTGATGCAGTGAACGAAATTGTATTTGACTTAGGAGCTGTAAGAGCAGGAACACCGGAATTTCAGACTACCGGAGTAACCAAATCATTTACAGTGCCTACAAATGCTAATACCGGACAAACCCGCATGCGTATTGTATTCTCTGATGCCTGGTTTACACACCCGGGTCCCTGCGGACAGACTGCCAAAGGATTCAGCATTGACTTCTCTGTAAATATCACCGGAACTAATCCTCCTGCAATTGCAGTTGACAAACACGATCAGGGCATTGCCGATGAACCGGATAAGGTTCGCGGTTCAGAAACCAGCGTAAAAGATATATACTCAGGAGAAGAAAGTGCTATCTCTCGTTTCTTCCCTAATCCGGTAGAATCTATGGTTAATTTTGAAAACACACAACAAGTTTGGATCTATACTATCGATGGTAGATTAGCTTTCACTCAAAAAGGTAACTTGGAAAACTTAAATCTTGCTCATTTGGAAAAAGGTGTTTACGTTGTTAAAATGCTTAATAACAATGTAGTGCGTAGTTCAAAAATGCAGAAAAGATAATTCTGATAATGTTGCTGTTCTGACTTGAACAGCAACCTCTTTTTAATTTAAATCTCTGTCAAATAAATTTCTATTTGACAGAGATTTTATTTCTTTTTTAGATATATTTGTTATCTCAAAATAACTCTGAAAATCATGAAAAAAAACCTGCTCTTCCTGTTGATTTTTTCGTTTTATGCCAATTTGATAACTGCGCAAAACAACGTAATTCCGAAACCAAATCATGTAGAAATTGGATCAGAATCTCCTTTTCAAATATCTTTACCTTCCAGACTTCAGTTTTCAAAAGTAAGTCGAAAATCACAAATCCAATTCCAGGACTACCTTATTGGCGCAGGATTCAATATCTCTACTGAAAAATCAGCTAAAGCCATTATTGAGCTAAGTGTTGAGAAGAAATTATCCGGTGTCACATCGGCAGAAGGTTATATTTTGAGGATGTCAAACCGAATAATAACTATTCAGGCACTTTCGGAAGCCGGACTGTTTTATGCTGTACAAACCCTGTTGCAGCTTGCAGCAGAAGACAACTCACTTCCGCAGGTAACCATAACCGACTCTCCCCGGTTCCCTTACCGAGGAATGCATTTAGATGTAAGCCGTCATTTTTACTCTGTGGAGTTTATTAAAAAACACCTGGATATGATGGCGCATTTGAAGCTAAACCGTTTTCACTGGCACCTTACAGATGGTCCCGGATGGCGGTTGGAAATTAAAAAATATCCATTCTTAACCCAAAAAGCCGCTTGGCGGACTCACGAAACCTGGAAAGAATGGTGGGCTACAAATCCCCGCAAATACGTGGATATCAATAGCGGTGAAACAGCTTACGGTGGTTTTTACACTCAGAAAGAAGCTCGCGATATAGTAAAATATGCTTCAGACAGACATATCACCGTTATTCCGGAAATTGAAATGCCCGGGCATTCCGAAGAAGTGCTGGCAGTTTATCCGCAATTGTCTTGCGTAGGTGAGCCTTACAAGCAAAGCGAATTTTGTATTGGCAATGAGCAGACATTCGTATTTCTTCAAAATGTGCTCAAAGAAGTGATGATGATATTTCCTTCGGAATACATTCACATCGGAGGCGATGAAGCCGATAAAAGCCATTGGGCAAAATGTCCAAAATGTCAGGCAAGAATGCAAAAAGAAAATCTGCAGGATGTAGATGAACTACAAAGTTACCTCATTCGTCGCATTGAAAAATTTTTGATAAAAAACAATAGAAAACTTATTGGCTGGGATGAAATTCTGGATGGTGGATTGGCACCTGAAGCCACCGTAATGTCATGGCGTGGCGAAGAAGGTGGAATAAATGCTGCCAAACAGGGACACGATGTGGTGATGACACCGGGTGGTTACATGTATCTGGACAGCTATCAAACCAATCCGGCTAACGCACCGGAAGCAATTGGCGGATACCTGCCTTTGGAAAAAGTGTACAGCTACAATCCTGTACCTACAATCCTGACTCCGAATGAAGCAAAGCACATCCTCGGCGTACAGTCCAACCTTTGGACAGAATACATTTCTACAGAAGATCATGTAGATTATATGCTTTATCCGCGTGTGTTGGCTGTGTCGGAAGTGGCATGGACTCAGCCGCAATACAAAGAGTGGAATGATTTCAAAAAAAGGGCCAACTTAAAAATCCCATACCTGCAAGAGAAAGGAATTAAAACTTTTACTTTATCTGATGAGGTGTTTTTTGAGCATCATATCGATTCGGTGGATAAAAAGATTGTCGTGACGCTTTCTACTGAAAAATATGACGCTGACATTCGCTATACTACAGACGGCAATACTCCAACTGATAAATCGGAAATTTTTACTCAACCTTTACTTCTTGATGATTCTACAACTATCACAGCACAGTTATTTGAGAATGACAGAAGCATTGGTAAGCCGATAAAAAACAGGTTTGATTACCACAAAGGCATTGATAAAAAAGTAATCTACAATATTCCTATCAATAGATATTATCCAGCAGGTGGTGAAAAATCGTTAGTCAATGGCGAAAAAGGCGGAAATACACACACGGACGGAAGATGGCAGGGATTTATGACGCAAGGGATGGACGTAACCATCGATATGGGAGAGAAAACTTATATTTCATACATCTCATCACGCTTTATGCAAAGTGTAGGGCCCTGGATTTATTTTCCGAAAGAAGTGGTCATTTCCATTTCTGATGACAATAAAAACTTCAAAGAACTTACTCGAATCCCGACGCCTTTTGATGAAAATACTGCTGGAACCATTTTATATGAATTCGGCTGGAACGGAAGTGCAACAGGCAGATACATCAACTATAAAGCCGTACCTAACGGGATTAAAGGCGGCTGGGTGTTTTTGGATGAAATAGTGGTGTGGTGAAAACCAGAAACCAGAAATTCATTAAAGATATTAGTATAAAATTCTAAAAAATTAAAATATGAGACAGAAAACCAGTAACTTGCTATTATTTTTATGGGTTTTTGCTGCATTTTATGGCATTTCAGCGAATGCGCAAAACTTGCCGTTACCCGGCGAACTAATGACACCGTCTGTTGTTGAGATAAACCGGGAACCAATGCGGGCTCATGCTTTTGCCTATGAAAATCAGGAAAAAGCATCCGGCTTTGAAATGGAAAATTCATCAAGATTTCTGTCTCTTGACGGCACATGGCGATTCCATTTCGTTACAGATCCGCGTACCCGTCCGCAAGATTTCTACAAAACAGATTTCAACGACCGGTCAAGCGATTGGACCGATTTCAAAGTACCTGCCAACTGGGAAGTTAACGGTTACGCCTTTCCCATTTACATCAATCAGCATTACGACTTCGTAGGACGTGAAAAATTTGGAGGAACGCTCATTCCGCCTTATGACATCCCGGTGGACAATAATCCTGTAGGCTCGTATCGCAAGGAGTTTGAGCTTCCTGCTGATTGGGATGGAAAGCAGATTTTCATTCATCTCGGCGCGGTAAAATCGGCGTTTTATATTTGGATTAACGGTCAGTACGTCGGTTACAGCGAAGACAGTAAATTAGCATCCGAATTTGACATTACACGCTACCTGAAACTTGGTAAAAACCTGATAGCTTTGCAGGTATATCGCTGGTCTGATGCTAGTTATCTGGAATGTCAGGATATGTTCCGTCTCTCGGGCATTGAGCGAAGCGTATATCTTTTTGCACGGGAGAAGAGCACTGTCTGGGATTTCAAAACCGTTGCCGGACTGGAGAATAATTACCGTGACGGGAGTTTTGACCTGAAAGTGAATGTGAGAAATTTCCGCCATGATAAAAAGACCTATCACAGTCGTCCGGATACATTTTCAGTAAGTTACGAACTGAAAGATGCGGCAGGAAAAACCGTTCTCTCGGATGAAAGCGGACTACAAACCATTCTTGGTCGTTATAAAGCCGATTTTACATTTCCAAAAAAGAAAATAGCGAATGTAATTACCTGGTCGGACGAAATTCCGTATCTTTATCAACTGTTTATTTCGCTGAAAGATAAAAACGGTCAAGTGCTGGAAGTCATTCCACAGCGAGTGGGTTTCCGCAGCATCGAAATCAAAGGCAGCGACGTGCTTGTCAATGGCAAACGCGTGTTTTTCAAAGGCGTAAACCGCCACGAAGTACATCCTGCACGCGGACACGTGCTGACCAAAGCCGATATGCAAAAGGATATGGAAATGATGAAAAAACTGAACGTGAATACCGTTCGAAATTCGCATTATCCGCCGCATCCGTACTGGCTGGAACTCTGTGATATTTACGGACTTTATGTGGTGGAAGAAGCCAATATCGAGTCTCACGGACGCCATTATGATTTGGAATTTTCCTTTGGTAATGACCCGGCGTGGCGTGTGCCGCATCTGGACAGAAACAGGCGAATGTACGAGCGTGGAAAAAATTTCCCATCCATCATCATCTGGTCAATGGGAAATGAAGCCGGAAACGGGGTCAATTTTTACACAGCCTACGATTGGCTGAAAGCAAACGATTATCGTCCGGTGCAGTACGAGCGTGCTGAATGGGATTACAATACCGATATTATTTGTCCGCAATATCCAAATCCTAACTCACTGGTAAACAACACAAAATACGATAATCGTCCGTACATAATGAGCGAATACGCACACATTATGGGAAATAGTCTGGGAAATTTCCGTGAATACTGGGATCTGATTGAAAGCAATCCGAAACTGCAGGGCGGATACATTTGGGAGTGGGCTGATCAAGGCATTGATACGGTGAAAAACGGCAAACGCATCACAGCTTATGGCGGTGATTTTCCCTTCGGGAATGAAGTGGATCCAATCATGATGAGTGATAATAATTTCAGCGTGAAAGGTGTTGTAACCGGATACCGTGAACTGACACCCATGGCGGTGGAAATCAAGAAAGTGCATCAGTTTATTCAGACAGAACTTTCGGCTTCCAACCAAATAGAAGTGATGAATAAATACTTTTTCCGTGATTTGTCCAATTTCTGGATGAAATGGGAATTGCTTGAGAATGGGAAAGTAGTGCAAACTGGAAATCTAATGACGTTTGACGTGAAAGCACGTGAGAAAATGCAACTTAACATTCCGTACAAAACTAATTTCAAAGCCGGAAATGAGTATTTCATAAATATTCGCTATTTCCTGAAAAATGCCGAGCCATTCCTGGAGAAAAATTACGAAATGGCTTATGAGCAGATTGCACTTTCCGATGCACCAAACGGCAAAGCTATGCACACCGCTTACGGAAAGTTAAAGTCAACCGATACTGCTGTTTTTGGAAAAAATTTCACCGCTGTGTTTGATTTGAACAAAGGCATTTTGCAGTCTTATACCTATAAAAATCAAATAATAATTGAGAACGGTCCAAAACCTGATTTCTGGCGCGCTCCGGTAGACAACGATTTTGGAGCAGGGCTGAACAGCAGCTTGAGAATGTGGCGAAATGCCTACGAAAAAGCGTCGGTAAAAAGTGCCGAAATAAGCAAAGACGGTGAAAATCGGGTAGTGCGAATTGAGAAAGAGCTGCTGGACGGTGATGCAGCACATGTCATTACATACACTGTGTATCCCGATGGCGTAATCAAAGTGGACAATCATTTCAAAGCCAACAAAGGTAATTATTCACAATTGATGCGAATGGGCACCTTGATGGAACTGAATAAAAACTACCGAAACATCGAGTTTTTCGGCCGCGGGCCGTGGGAAAATACGTGGGACAGGAAAGTCGGTTCGTTGCTTGGTGTCTATAAGCAAAATGTTGATAATCAGTATTTTCCTTATGCCCGTCCGCAAGAAGGCGGCAGCAAAACGGACGTTCGCTGGGTGCGATTTACCGACAATAAGGGTCGGGGCGTGGAGTTTGAATTTAACAAGGATTTGTTGAGCTTCTCGGCATTGCCTTACAGCCTGGACGACCTCGATCCGGAAGTGGATAAAAAACAATACCACAGTGGCGAATTGGAAAAGCGTGACATAACTTACGTTTACATGGATTACCTCCAAAGCGGTGTTGGCGGCGTAGATTCGTGGTACACTCCCGCCATCGAACAATACAAATTGAAATTCAAAGATTATGATTATTCATACTGGATTAAACCGTTGAAATAGAATGCTTAAGGGCGAATATTAAGAAGCGTAGTTGTTAATCCATTTAATTTCTACTAACATGCATAATAAGATATTTTCCTCAATATTGCTTTTGTTATTACTGATTGGCTGTGCTAAGAAGCCGTTAACCATTAATTTTGATAGTAAACGGGATTCAAAAAATAGCAATGCTTCGTTGGCAGCAAAAAAGCTGATTGAAGAACTGAATTCACGAAAAGACACTACACATGTTTTTGTGATTTTTCCAAAAGGTCGTTACGATTTTTATCCTGACGGCGCTTTTGTTCGTGAATATTACATTTCAAATCACGACCAGGACAACCCGAAATCGGTTGGATTTGCTCTCGAAAACCTGCAAAATGTAACCATCGACGGGCAGGGTTCCGAGTTTGTATTTCATGGTCGAATGATACCGTTTGCATTGTTGAATTCAAAAAATATCACGTTGAAAAATTTCTCAATCGACTTTGAGATTCCAGCATTGCGTCAAATCAAAATCCTTGAAGTGAACAAAGAAAACGATGAGATTTTAGCAGAAATTTATCCGAAAGATAATTACCGGATTGAGAACGGGAAACTGATACTTTTGGGAGAAGGTTACGAAATCACTCCTCAGGGATCTATGCCATTTCGTGCCGACAAACGACTTACTTATATTCGCCGGGATGTTTCGTTTAATCCTGAATCAGTTGCGGAAGTTTCACCCGATATCTTGCGCATCAAAGGTTGGGATCAGGTCAGTGAAACTACTCCCGACGAACGTCACGTCCTCCGTTCGTGGTATCGCCCTACGCCCGGAATTTTTGTCAGCGGATGCAAAAATACCGTTTTCGAAAATGTGAAAGTTCATTACGCCGAAGGAATGGGCTTACTCGCGCAAATGAGCGAAAATATTACACTCGACCGATTTTCAGTTTGCCTGAAAGGAGATGATGACCCTCGATTTTTCACTACTCAAGCAGATGCAACGCATTTTTCAGGTTGTAAAGGAGTAATTATTTCCAAAAACGGCCTCTACGAAGGAATGGCAGACGATGCCATAAACGTTCACGGAACCTATTTGCGCGTGACAAAAAGGGTAAACGACAACACGTTCCAGGCAAAATATATGCACCCGCAGGCATGGGGATTCTTGTGGGGTGAAATTGGCGACAGCGTCCAATTTGTGGAAAGTGAAAAAATGGAATTGGTGGGAAATTCGTTCGTTACAACGATAAAATCAATCAAATCCATTGATAAACCAACGGAATTTGGTGCAAAAGAATTTGAAATCACTTTTGCCGAAGCACTTCCGCAGGAAATTTTGGAAACTGGAAAATTTGGAATAGAAAACCTGACCTGGACGCCTGAAGTGATTTTTTCAGGAAATACCGTTCGCAATAACCGTGCAAGAGGCGCATTATTCAGCACTCCAAAACGGGTGATATGCGAGAATAATCTCTTTGACCATACGCACGGCACGGCTATTTTGCTCTGTGGTGACTGCAATGGATGGTTTGAAACCGGCGCCTGCAAAGAGGTAATTATCCGAAATAACAAATTCATCAATGCACTTACAGCAACATATCAGTTTACAAACGCCGTTATTTCCATTTATCCGGAAATTCCGAATCTGAATGATCAACAGAAATTTTTCCATTCGGGGATCGTGATTGAAAATAACACATTCGAAACTTTCGACCGACCATTAGTATATGCAAAATCAACAGATGGATTGATTTTCAGAAATAATAAAATTACTTACAATACGGAATTTGAGCCGTTTCATTGGAACAAATTTCCATTCTTTTTTGAAAAAGCGAGAAATATTGTTATTGAAAATAATAACTTTGAGAATGGATTTGACAGAGAAAAAGATATCCTGATAAACCAGTCTGAAGAAAATGCCGTTCGTGTGAAATAAAACGTTATCAAAATGATGAAAAACAATCTATACGTAATCCTGATTGCTTTAGTTTTATTTAGCTGTCATAACTTTGCAAGTCCGAAGCAGGAATTGATGTTGCTCTACAATTCTCCTGCTAAAATATGGGAAGAAACTTTACCGCTTGGCAATGGAAGAATCGGGATGATGCCTGATGGAGGAGTTGATAATGAGCACATTGTGTTGAATGATATCTCTATGTGGTCGGGTAGCGAGGATTCAACAGCACTTAATCCCGAAGCTATTAATTATTTGCCGAAAATTCAGGAACTGCTTCTTTCAGGAAAAAATGCGGAGGCACAAAGTCTGATGTACGAGCATTTTCGTTGCGGAGGTCAGGGTTCTGCTTTTGGAAATGGTAAGGATGCACCTTACGGTTGTTTCCAAATGCTTGGAGATTTGAATATCCAATATTTATTTTCTGAAAATGATTCAATTACAGGCTATAAAAGAAAGCTTTCTTTGAATGATGCTGTGGCTGAAACTACGTTTAGCAAAGGCGGAACAGCATATAAACGTGAATATTTTGCCTCATTCACAAATGATGTTTTGGTAATTCACTTAACTGCCGACAAAAAACAATCCATCTCATTTGAAACTGCGCTAAATCGTCCCGAGAGGGCAACAATTTCAGTAGATGATGATATGATTACGATGGAAGGGCAGCTCAATGACGGTCATAATTCTGATAAAGGAGTCCGTTATTTAACGAAATTACAAGTTCTGAAAAAGGGTGGTTTGATAATGCCCTCAGATTCTACATTGATGATTTCAGATGCCGATGAAGTGATAATTCTCGTTTCTTCCTCTACCGATTTATTGAACGAAGATTATAAAACTGCAGTAGAAAATTTGTTGGCAGAATCGAGAAACACTCCTTTTGATAAACTAAAAAAATTGCACATAAAAGCCTTTAAAGAGAAATTTGAAAGGGTAAAGCTGGATTTAGGAGTTCAAGATAATTCATTGCCTACAAACGACCGACTTGCAAACTTTCAAAAAAACGATGATTCGGCTTTTGCTGCACTTTATTTTCAATTCGGACGCTACCTGATGATTAGCGGTACCAATGAAAAATCTATGCCACTTAATTTACAGGGATTGTGGGCAAATCGGACTCAAACGCCATGGAACGGTGATTATCACTTGAATATCAACGTGCAAATGAATTATTGGCCGGCAGAAGTTTGCAACTTACCCGAACTGCATCGCCCGTTGCTTGAATTTACCAAAAATCTTGTCCCATCGGGAGAGAAAACCGCAAAAACATTTTATGGTGCAGAAGGCTGGACTGCGCACATGATGAGCAATCCCTGGAACTATACTGCACCCGGCGAACACGCTTCCTGGGGTGCTACAAATACAGGAGGTGCTTGGTTGTGTCAACATCTTTGGGAACATTATGCGTTTTCGCAGGACACAGAATACCTGAAATCTGTATATCCCACACTGAAAGGCGCAGCAGATTTCTTTCTCACAGCAATGATTAAAGAGCCGAAGCACAACTGGTTAGTGACTGCTCCTTCCTCATCGCCCGAAAATGGTTTTTTTCTTCCCGGAAGCAACAATCCTGTATTTGTATGCATGGGACCAACGATGGATGTTCAGATAATCAATGAGTTGTTTATTAATGTGTTGTTTGCTGCTCAGATTTTGGGAATTGAAGACAATACAACAGCTGGAATCCGTGAGACTTTACCACAATTGCCACCAATGCAGATCAGTTCGAACGGTTATCTGCAAGAATGGCTGGAAGATTACGAAGAAGCAGAACCGCAGCATCGCCACGTATCGCACCTGTATGGACTTTATCCGTCCAATCAGATTTCACCAGGTGCTACTCCGGCACTGGCAGCAGCTGCTCGCGAAACATTGGAGCGCCGTGGTGATGAGGGAACCGGTTGGTCAAGAGCCTGGAAGATAAATTTCTGGGCGCGTCTCCACGATGGAAACAGAGCTTACAAATTACTAAAAAGTTTGCTTGAACCTTCAGTTAAAAATCAAGGTGGAGGAACTTATCCGAACCTGTTTTGTGCTCATCCGCCCTTCCAGATTGATGGAAATTTTGGCGGTACAGCCGGCATTGCCGAGATGCTGATCCAGAGCCAAAACGGATACCTGGAAATACTTCCTGCTTTACCGGACAATTGGAAATCTGGCAAATTCAAAGGATTACGAGTTCGAGGCGGCGCTGAAGTGGGTGTGATCTGGGAAAATGGAAAGGCAAAAACAGTAAAAATCACAGCTTCCACAAATAATTCATTCAAAATTAAAGTACCGGATTATACAACGTCAATTTCATTGAAAGGGAAAAAGCTAAAGTCCGAAAATGGTTTAATAACAGTTACACCCGGTAAAGGAAAAACGATTAAATTAGTAATCAAATAAAAGACATTATTTGAATCATTATTAAAAAAATAAAATATTATGACTCATTTAAAAAGAAAAATTCTGACACTAACCGCAGTCTGTATGCTCGTACTTTTTTCGGGCATAAAAGCGGCAGAAGCAAATTATGATGTTATTCCCAAACCGAGCAAGGTTGAGAAAACAAAAGGCACATTTACGCTGACAGAAAACACGAAAATCATCTATCCGGCAGGCGATGAAAAAATGAAGCGAAATGCACAGTTTCTTTCGGATTACTTATTTGAAATTACCGGAAAAAGACTCTCTACTGGCAGCTCAGGCTCAAAATCAAACGCCATTGTTCTGGATAAAAAGCTAAAATCCCAAAATCAAGAAGCCTACACGCTCACAGTTTCCTCTAAAAGCATTGTAATAAACGGAGCTGGTCCCGCAGGTGTTTTTTATGGAATTCAAACTTTGCGAAAATCTACCCCCATAGGTGAAAATTCAAAAATCACCTATCCTGCAGTGTCAATTTCAGATGCACCAAGATTCGCTTATCGTGGGATGCACCTGGATATTGCGCGTCATTTTCAATCGGTCGAATTTGTGAAAAAATACATCGATATCATTGCACTCCACAACGTCAATAAATTCCATTGGCACTTAACCGACGATCAGGGGTGGCGTATTGAGATAAAAAAATATCCTAAACTGACTGAGGTTGGAGCGTGGAGAAGTGAAACTGTGATAGGGCACAATACAGGAAAATTCAACGGCAAACCGCACGGTGGTTTTTACACGCAGGATGAAATCCGCGATGTGGTGAAATACGCTGCAGAGCGTCATATTACAGTAATTCCTGAAGTTGACCTTCCTGGACACATGGTGGCCGCTTTGGCTGCATATCCGGAGTTGGGATGTACGGGCGGACCGTATGAAGTGGAAAAAAAGTGGGGAGTTTTTGACGATGTACTCTGCGTTGGAAAAGAACAAACGTTTACATTCCTGGAAGATGTTTTGACTGAAACGATGGAACTATTTCCTTCGGAATACATCCACATCGGAGGAGATGAATGCCCGAAAGTTCGCTGGGAAGCTTGTCCGCATTGTCAGGCAAAAATCAAAGAACTCGGCTTGAAAGATGACAGTAAGCATAAAAAAGAATTCTACCTGCAAAGTTATGTTACCGAACGTATTGAAAAATTTCTAAACGAAAGAGGTCGGAAAATCATCGGTTGGGATGAAATTTTAGAAGGAGAATTAGCACCTAACGCAACGGTTATGTCTTGGCGGGGAATGGATGGAGGCGTGACAGCTGCACAAATGGGGCATGATGTGATAATGACGCCGAGCAGCCACGTTTATTTTGACCACTACCAAAGCATGGACAGATCAAAAGAGCCGGAAGCTATCGGTGGTTACTCGTCTGTTGCCCGTGTGTACGAATTAGAGCCGGTTCCGGCTGTGTTGACTCCGGAGCAGGGAAAACATATTCTTGGTGTGCAGGCAAATATCTGGACGGAATACATACCTTTTTCTACTCAGGTAGAGTATATGTTGTTGCCTCGACTGGCGGCTCTCAGCGAAGTACAATGGCTGCAACCCGACAAGAAAAACTACATGGATTTTCTGAGAAGACTCCCTCGTTTGATTACCTTTTACGACAAGTATAACTACAATTATGCTGTACATGTATTTGGAGTGCAGGCCTCTGCAAAACCCAATTTAGCAGGTAAATCTCTCGAAATTGAAATGGGCACCATTGATGATGCACCTGTTTATTACACATTGGATGGAACTGCACCTACTGAAAAATCAACTCTTTACGCAGGTAAATTAAATCTGACTGAAAGTGCTCAAATTCGCGCCATAGCCATTCGTTCGGATAGAAATCCAAGTGCAGAATATACAGAATTCTTCAACGTAAGTAAGTCAACTTTCAAGCCCATCACGCTTCTGACGCAGCCTTCTTCAAGTTATACCTATACCGGTGCAGTGCTTCTAAATGACGGATTAAAGGGTGATAATGTCAATTATAAATCCGGTAGATGGATAGGCTTCCAAAACAAGGATTTGGTGGCCGTAATTGACCTGGAAAAACCAACAGAAATATCAAAGGTTTCGGTTCAAAACTGCATAGTTACCGGCGACTACATCCTGGATGCGCGTAACCTGCTGGTAGAAGTATCTGACGATGGTGTAAACTACCGTTTTCTGGCAGGGCTTGAAACTGACCCGTACATGAAAACCAAGCATTGGGAAGATGTTTTGAAACATACCGTAATTTTCCCTAAAGTTATGGCACGTTATGTGAAAGTTACTGTTGGTACATTCAAAAAGTTCCCAAAATGGCATGGAGCGCCTGATGGTCAGGCGTTTATATTTGTCGATGAGATTGTAGTTGATTAATTTGACAGTCATTTTTCCTGAAAGCAACATATCAAACTCACTTTTTTTTTATTTGTTATGGGTGTGTTTTATTAACAAAAATTTATTTGTAAACAAAAAAAAAGCCGTTCTCAGCGATGAGAATGGCTTTTTTCAATATAAAAATCTTAATATCATAGAACGCTTTCATCACTTTTAGGATCTGGACCGTATTGGTTGGTGCCTTTGGTGCCTTCTGTTATCATCATTACCAAAAACCAAATGGCGCCGATCAAAGGAATGATTATAACGAAAACAAACCAACCGCTTTTGTCAATGTCATGTAGTCTGCGTACGCTTACGGCCAGAGTGGGAATAAAAAGTACTAAGGATGAAAATAAATAAATCGGACCGAATCCTGAGTTTTCTTCAGCCACCCTAAACGTTATTCCAAAAGCATTGTCCAAAATCGTAGCAAAAAAGATTACTATAACGCAAAAAAGGAAGAACATCCAGTATTCTCTCCGGCGAGATCTGCCGTTGAAAACAGCAAATTTTTTTAATGCTAAGGTAAACCAATCCATAAAATTAATTTTTACTTGTTCCTACTCCTTTGGCTTTTCGGAATGTACCCCGTTTTTTGCTGTGATTTTCGGCTTTCACCTTTGCAAATGTAAGAAAATATCATGGAAATGCAATTTTTTTAAAATAAAAAAACCGTTCGCAGATAAATTTTTTATCGGTTGAACGGTTTTGGAAAATATATAGAGTTTAGAAATGCAAAGTCGTTATTCAACAGCTTTAAAACTCATGTCTAAACTTTTCACGGAGTGGGTGAGTGCCCCTACCGAAATATAATCTACGCCGCACTCGGCATAATCTCTCAATGTGTCAAGCGTGATGCCGCCGGATGATTCAGTCTCGTAGCGTCCACCGATAATATCAACAGCTTTTTTGGTATTTTCTATAGAAAAATTGTCAAGCATAATCCGGTCAACACCGCCTACCGTAAGTACTTGATCCAATTCGTCGAAGTTTCTCACTTCAATTTCTATTTTCAGATCTTTTCCTTTTGCTTTCAGGTAATTTTTTGCGCGGGTAATTGCCTGTTCAATTCCTCCGGCAAAATCCACGTGGTTATCTTTCAGCAGAATCATATCAAATAGTCCGATGCGGTGATTTTTTCCTCCTCCAACAGACACGGCATATTTTTCAAGCATGCGTAGTCCCGGAGTTGTTTTCCGCGTGTCAAGTACTTTTGTTTTAGTGCCTTCCAGCCTTTTTTGATACTCGGCAGTACGGGTGGCAACACCGCTCAGGCGCTGCATGATGTTGAGCATCAGGCGTTCGGTTTGTAGCAACGACTGGATTTTTCCTTCAACCACAAATGCTACATCGCCGTATTTTACTTCGGCACCGTCGTTGAGGAATACAGTCATTTTCAGCTCCGGATCAAAGGCCTTGAAAATTTCGCGAGCTACTTCTACACCGGCCAGAATGCCGTTTTCTTTGATAATAAGTTGTGACTTGCCTAAGGCGTCAGCAGGGATGCACGACAAGGTGGTGTGGTCGCCGTCACCGATATCCTCGGCAAACCAAAGCGGAATTTGTTCTAAAAAATCTTTATTCATTGGATGGTTCTATGCGTAATTGCTGAATTACAGTTTTTGCATCGGCCTTTCGGGTCAGAATGTAAACCCGGTGCGTGCCGGTTGAGGTTTTAAGGGTCCCAATCGCAAAGCTGGAAGCATCTTTGGCACCGCTGTGCAGAATCTGGAAATTGTTTACAGTATTCTTTTTGAAAAAATCTGAAATTATCTCAACTGCCTGTTGTTTGCTATAAACATCGTTTCTATTACCGATCACCAATTCAACATTCGCACCCAAAAACGGGGTGAGTTTGCCTGCATTTCCCTGGCTGATAGCCGCTACGACCTCACCGGGAATAGCCGGGCTTTGTGCTGTTGCTGCATTCGAAAACGAAAGCATCAAGGTGAAAAATAATATGATTCTAAAAGTCTTCATTTTAATTTTTAGGTTTCTTACCCACCAAAATAATGTTTTTACATATTTTTTTGCAATATTTGCAATGTCTTTTCAAAAGGCATGCAAAAGTACAAAAATTTTCTGATGGAAATTATTTTTGTATCATTACACCTGTTAATTCTACAAATTCTAGACCAAAATAAACCAAACTTTCTCCAGCGTGAAGATAAAATTGTTAATGATAGGTAAAACTACCGATAGCAGGCTTGCAGTTTTGATTGAAGAATACGCTTCACGGCTGAAGCATTACATAACTTTCGAGCAGCAGGTGATTCCTGAACTGAAAAATGTCAAGAATGTTGGCATGGAGCAGCAGAAGGAGAAAGAAGCGGCGTTGATTTTGTCAAAAATTGAAAGCTCTGAAGACATTATTCTGCTTGATGAAAGAGGAAAGCATCTAACTTCGGTCGGTTTTGCCGATTTTTTATCAAAAAAAATGTTGAATTCGAGCCGGAATCTTGTCTTTGTAATCGGCGGACCTTACGGATTTTCACCGAAAGTGTATGAAAAGGCAAAGTTTTTGCTGTCTTTGTCGTCTATGACTTTTTCGCACCAAATGATACGGCTGCTTTTCGCCGAGCAATTATACCGCGCAATGACCATTATAAAAGGAGAACCCTACCACCATGAATAAAATTACGCACCAAAATAAGATTTTCAGAAGGAGCCAGGTTCTGTTTGTGGTTATGATGTTCATGTCGCTGAGCGGTTTTGTCTGCCAGTGGATTTATAAAAATTCGCCCAAAAGAGCCATTAACATCACCGACGTTCAGCACACCATCCGCGAATTGGAAAGAAGCGCCGATACGAAAATGAATGACATTGAAGGGATTTTGGAGAATGACCGGGTGGATTCGCTGATGTGGATTCCGTTTGAGAAATTACTTGTTACTTTTTTGGTTTTCGAAGACAATCAACTTATTTTCTGGTCTGATAATCAGGTAGAACCGGAGAATTTGAAAAACAAAATCTGGCAGCTTGATGTGTTGTCAAACGTCTATGCACTTACAAAATCGAAACAAGTGGGCAAATTTAACATCGTTGCCTATATCCCGATAAAGAGTAATTATCCGTACGAAAACAAGGAACTGCAAAACGAATTTATTTCGTACCTTCGGCTTGACAAGGAGATTACAATCACCGGCAATATGCCAGCCGATAAATTTGCTGTTTTTGGAAATGATAATGAGTATCTTTTCACGCTGCAATTGCCGGATCATCCTATTTATAACGAAGATTGGTCGCTTGTTGCCATCATTTTTTTTATTATTTCCTATGCTATACTTTTCTTTCTTTTTGCAAGGTTTCCGCAATTGCTTCGCAGAACTTCTATTTCATGGAATGAATATATCATTGCGGTTTTGGTAAGTATTATAGGTGTTTTTGCCATACTCCATTTTAATTTTCCTGTCACATTCTTCCAAAATGCGATTTTTACGCCGTACCATTATGCTTCAAGCTCAATACTTTCGACATTGACGCACCTCTCTTTCCTCACGGTTTATCTTTTTTCGCTGATTTATCTTTTCTGTTATTTTGTAAAAAAAGGGGTCAAAGCTGACAATGTATTCCTGCTCAAACAGGCTGTTTTACTCCTTCTTCCGGGAATATTCTTCGTTCTGATTTTTAATTTTTTTGTAGGAGTGATTTTTAACTCTTCTACCGAAATAAACATTCTTAAATTCGGGGATATAACATTTGTTTCAATCTGGAATCACCTGTTATTTTTGGTGTGGGGAGTCAGTTTTATGCTGCTTCACGTGAAAACGCACCGCATTTTGCTGATAAACAGCGAGATGAAACATGTGATGAAAGTTGATCTGCTGGTTACGATTTTGGTTTCAGTTTTCAGCTATTTCTATTTTGGCAAACACGGATATATCGCCGTAATTTCTTACTTTCTGCTTACTGCTGTGCTCTATTTACCTCAAGTAACGAAGACATTCAAACGGAGCAATTGGTTTTTGGTGGTTTGGCTGTTTTCATTTACTCTTTTTGTGACTTGGGCATCCATTTTTATGAATAGCGAAAAGAAATTTGATAAGTATCGAATCCTGGCTCAGAACTACTATTCCAGCGAAGACACAGAAGAGGACCTGATCGCCAATTCACTTCTGAGCGATTTGAATAAAGACATTCAGAATGACAAACGGATCCTGTACCTTGTGCAGTTTCCAGACTCCATTGCCAAAGCCAACGAATACATAAACAATGCATATCTGCGGGGATTTTGGAACAAATACGAAATGCTCCTTTTCGGCGCAACACCCGATTCTGAATGGGATCAGGCATACTCCGAAGAGATAACAAACTGGGGAAGAAGAATTAAAACCACCAATTTTTATTCCGTGAATAATCCAAAATCCGATCTGGCGTTTTTGGGCGCTTTCAGAAATATAAGCAGCAACGGCAAAACGGTAAATTTCTACATGGAATTCTATCCCAAGCGGTCGTACAAAAGTTACAGCTTTCCGAATCTGCTTATTGAAAATCAGCCGAGCATCCAGTCGCAACTGTCACTTTCCAGTGCAAAATATACGTTCAGGGAGCTGTCATCTGTTTCAGGAAAATTCAATTACCGAACCGATGCCCGATGGATTGAAAAAAACAAAGAAAGATACTTTATGCAGAAATACAACGGGTTCAACCACTACATTTACGTGCCCGATGTCTATAATTATTACATCCTTTCGGAAGAAGACGAGGGTGGTTTTTGGGTTTATATCCTCTATTTTTTCTACGCTTTTGTGATTTATCTGTGCATTTCGTTTATAACAGTCTGGATTTTCCGCATTTCCAACAGCAAAATGCAGATTATTTACAAGTTTTCGTCAAAATATCTGATCGCGTTTATTGTACTGCTTGTGCTGAGTTTTGTGTCTATTTTCTATGTGTCGTTGAATTACATGCAGCGAAAATATGAAGATGAGCAGAAGGATAACCTGGAATCAACAAAAAACTTTATTCAGATGGCGCTTCAGGAGAAATATTACTGGCAGGAAAGTCTAGACTCGACCATGACTGCGGCGCTTAATTTTGACCTGCAGGATATGTCGTACATATACCAAACTGATATTCATGTGTATGATAATGAGGGAAAATTGATTGGAAGTTCGCAACCAACGCTGTTTTCACGGGAGTTGATCAGCAGAAGAATTTCGCCAATTGTCTATTTCTCCCGGACCGAAAACAGCAACCAATATGAGCGGATTGGAGAATTGGAATATTTGACTGCCTACACCGACTTTTATAACGGCGATTTTCTGCAGATAGGATACATTGCAGTTCCACAGTTTTTAAGCGGCGACTTACTGCAGTCAGATTTGGAGTCATTCCTTACTGTGATAGTACATATTTATTTAATAATTATTGTGTTGTTTATCATTTTAAGTTTGATAATCAACAGACAATTGTCATCGCCGTTGGCTATGATGATGGAAAGTTTGAAACAGATCAGGATTGGTCAGGAGAATAAAAAGATAAATTACAAACCTCGGGATGAGATCGGTGTGCTCGTGGAGCAGTACAACAAAACGGTTGATGAACTGGAGAAAAGTGCATTACTGCTTGCAAAATCCGAACGAGAATCGGCATGGAAATCGATGGCTCGTCAGGTTGCACATGAAATTAATAATCCGCTTACGCCTATGAAACTGACGATTCAGCACTTACAGCACATCAAGAAAGTAGATGAAAAACGGTTTGAAGAATACTTCGTAAAATCTTCCGATATGCTGATTGAACAGATCGAAAATCTTTCAAAAATTGCTGGTACATTCTCAAGCTTTGCCAAGCTGCCGGAAGCAAATTTCAAGCGGGTGGATGTGGCGAAAAAACTGAAATCAGTATTTGTGCTTTTCTCAAACAATTCCAACAATGTCAAAGTGAAATACGAAGGCGAGAGCGAAGGAATTTTTGTTTTTGCAGACCGTGAACAGTTGATTCTCGTATTTAATAATCTGCTGAAAAATGCACTTCAGGCCATTCCATCAACACGTGAAGGAGAAATTGAAATTCGGATTGAATCAACTGAAAAACAGGTGCGGATTTTTATCAAAGACAACGGTAAAGGCATTTCAGACGATGTGAAAGAGAAACTTTTTACTCCGAATTTCACGACAAAATCTACGGGAATGGGATTGGGATTATCCATCAGCCGCAACATCATTCGGATGGCTGGCGGTGACATCACATTTGAAACCACGCTGAATGTAGGAACTGAATTTAAAGTGATTTTACCAAGAATAAGCTAGGTGCACGGACATTTCTATCCGTGTATTTAGCTAACCTATTTATTGTTTCACCATCCGAATCATAGCCCAGTTATTTTTCTCCCTTGAACCAAGTAGAGTGAGGCCGTATTTGTTTGCTTCTTTTTCGATGATTGGAATATCTTCGGTGTAAAATCCGCTCATAAAAAGCAGTCCGTTCTCCGGAAGACAGCCGGCGTAGGTATGCATGTCGTTCACAAGGATATTGCGGTTGATGTTGGCAAGAATCACGTCAAAAGATTTACCCGGAAGCAGGGAGGCGTCGCCAAGGAAAACGTCGATATTTGTGATGTCGTTCAGCTCCAAATTCTCCAGAGAATTATCCACGCACCAGTCGTCAATGTCGATGGCGGTCAGCTTTTCAGCGCCCCGCATGGACGCGAGAATAGCCAGCACAGAAGTGCCGCAACCCATGTCAAGGACAGTTTTATCGGTAAAATCCATTTTCAAAATTTCAGAAACCATCAGCGATGTTGTTTCGTGATGCCCGGTGCCGAAAGCCATTTTTGGATCGATAGTTATATCATATTCCAACATTGGAAAATCTTTGTGGAATGAGCTGTGAATCACGCATTTGTCATCAATCACAATCGGCTCAAAAAAATATTTTTCCCATTCTTCATTCCAGTTTTTATTTACCACACTCTCCAGTGTAAATGTTATGTCCGCGTCAAAAGGGAAATCAGCAATGACTTGATTCAGCGCTTTTTCATCCAGCTTGCATTCCTGAACAAAAGCATCGAGCCCTTTTTCAGTCGCAACAAAACTTTCGAAACAGATTTCACCAAGCTGAGCAGCCAAAATGTCCGAAATATAATCATTCGGATCAGAAAAAATCAAATGGGCAACAGAATATTTCATACGTTTTATTTTCTTAAAATGGTTATTTCTGAAAAAGCGATTAATCTTTCAGAATCTTATCTAGTCAAAATTTTATAAATCAATGTGAGACAGATTAAAATAACAGAAGCAGGTTTATAATTTATGCTTAAAATCGATTGCAAAATTAACAAAAAATAATAGTATTATCTACCGAAAAAACTTACTTTTGTAAGGAATTATGCCTTTGCAATGAGCATTAGTTCGTTAACACAAAATGGCATAGTTGTTGATATATTTTTATTGTATTCTAACCTTCATAAATTTTTAAATAAAATGAAACGCTATTTAATATTTACTTATTTTATGCTCTTTGGTTTGTCGTTAGGTTTTGCGCAATCCGGTAAAGTTATTGACGACATATATGTAACTCCAAATGATGCGCAAATGGTAAATGAGGTGAAAGCCTCCAAAAAAGCCAAAGAGCGTAAGGAGTCGCAGCAGTCTGCTATCTACAGAAACGGCGCCAGAGAAATAGTTTTCATTGACCAATACGGCAATAAAACTACAGCAATTTCTGACACAGTATACATTGTGGATAACGAAGTGTATGCTGATACCATCGTTGATGAAGAAGGCTACTATTTGAATGAATTCAAAGGATCCAAGTCTGATTTTGAATACGCCGAGCGTATCCGCAAATTTCATAACCCTCGGTATACCATCACTATAGCTGATCCAGGCTACAACGATGTGTATTTCCTCGATAATAACTATTGGAATGTGTATATGGACGGAATGTATTCCACCATTACACCAACCTGGAACAATCCTTACTATTGGGATTACCAATACTCACCATTCAGCTACAACAGCTGGGCTTGGAGATACAATTGGGGCTATCCATCCTGGGGAAGCTACTACGGAATGGGATGGAGCAACCCTTGGTACTCCGGCTAT
>CAZIRA010000010.1:268-42704 GCA_964541615.1 uncultured Paludibacter sp. | reverse complement strand
TTTGTTGAACCACCGTGTTCATGCTCGTTTCATGTGAAGTTCAAAATTCAGAACTCGAAATTCAGGATTCACAACTAATTTTCCGGTGTTAATTTTTGCTCATTCCTTCTGTAATAATAAACCAATCCGTACTGTTGGCACTTGATTAACTTGTTGTATGGACTGTAATCTTTGTAGAAATCTTCCACCTGATTCCAAATATCCAAAATAATTTTATCTCCTTTTTCCCTCAAATTTACCAATTCTTCCCAATTTCGATTTGTAGTGGCTTGGCTGAGTCGTTGGCTGGATTTATATTCTTTGAACATTTCGTAGTGGACATGCACTTTGGCGATGGTAGGATTGTAGATAGGCAGTCCTCCGTGCCTAACGCGCTCATTTTCACCAGTAATAACATTTTGTCCCCATTCCAGGATGGCAGCTTCGGTAGATAAATCGGGCAGGTTATGAACGTCAGGATTAAGCTGGTAGAGAAGTTTGTGCTCTTTTTTTATTTCTCCGCGGATCACAGAAAGATTGAAAACCTGAAGGAAATGCGAAATGTACATCCGGACGTTTGAGAGTACCTGCTGGTATTTTTTGTTGGCATTTACCTGATTCTCAAAAGTCTGCTTGTACAGAATGCTCTGTTTTTCAAAAACGTTGAGGAAATTTTCTGCTTCGCGGACGGAGGCAAAAGTGATGACCTGTTCATTGTAAGTCTGCTGTGAACCACGCCTAATGGCAGTACGAAGTGCTCTCAAACGGGCTTGATCAGTATTTGGCAGACGACGATAAGGCATAAATTGGAGGCCACTAAATCTTCTTAAAGGAGGACTTGCAGGGTGTTAAATTAATTTTTACAAAATTAGTAATTTTTCTTATACTATTCAATCTAAATAATTATAATTCTATCCTGATGAAAGTTTATAAAGAACTTATCAGATAGAAAATTCCTGTATTTAAATAGTAGTTTATGACAATTAATTGATGAAGTAAGTCAAGACAAACTTCAAACTAAGCTCTCAAACTCCCCTTTAGGGGTTGGGGGCTAATTTTAATCGTTTCTGGACATCAATTTTGCGGCTAATTTTCTTAATTCCTCTTTTTTATCATCAGCAACTTGTACTTTTCCCAAACTTTCCAGCGCTTCCCGGTAGTAGTATTCCATTTTTTCTTCGCAAATTTCCCGAATGTTGAGCCGGTTGTAAATGGCAGTTACTGCAGCAATTTTCTCTGTTTCGAGGCTTTTATCATCGTTATTAAGCCAGAATTTCAGCTCTTCTGCATCATTTCCTTCAGCTTTTTTCAAGGCGTGAATGAGCAGATACGTTTTTTTGTTGCAAAGGATGTCTCCGCCGATTTTTTTACCAAAATTGCTCTCATTTCCATACACATCAAGCAGGTCGTCCTTCAGCTGAAACGCTAGTCCAATCGCATTTCCGAAGTTGTAAAGATTAGCAGCATCTTCGTCACTTCCACCACCCAGGATGGCTCCGATTTGTGCACCCGCAGCCAAGAGAACTGCCGTTTTAAGACAGATCATTTCAATGTATTCATCAGCAGTTACATTCGTACGGCTTTCAAATTCCATGTCCAGTTGCTGCCCTTCACAAATTTCAGTTGCAGTTTTTGAGAAAAGGTCCAAAACAACTTTCAGATGCTCCACCGGAGTTCCTGCAATAAGTTTGTAAGCCTCAATCTGCATCACATCGCCCGATAGTATGGCCGTATTGTCGTTCCATTTTTTATGGACGGTCGGTTTACCACGCCTCATGTCAGCACGGTCCATGATGTCATCGTGCAGCAGGGTGAAATTGTGGAAAACCTCCAGTCCCAAGGCCGGTTTTACTGCCGGCATTATATCGTCGGCATACAAATTATAAGACATCAGCGTAATGGCAGGCCTAAGCCGCTTTCCACCCAGCGAGAGGATATATTCAATCGGCTCGTAAAGACCGGTCGGCACCCGTTTCCAGTTGATTTGTTCAATTTCTGTATTGACAATGCTTAAAACCTCGTTGAATGTGTACATAGTTGGTGTATTGGTTGAAAAGTTAAATAGTTGATTTGTTTGTCACTAATCAGTATTCTAAAAAGTCCCTTTCAGGGGAAACAACGTTTGGCGTAAGCCAATTCGGATCCTTATATTACATCTCATTTTCAATAATATCGGTCATCACATCTTTTATATCCAGTCCGGCGGCGCTTACCTGCTGCGGTATAAAACTCGTGGTAGTCATGCCGGGTGTTGTGTTCACTTCCAGCAGGTTGATTTCTTCGTTTTCGGTAATGATGTAATCGACGCGAATTATGCCTTTGCAACCCAGAATTTCGTAGATAGCATTGGTCAGAGTTTGTATCCGCTCTGTGAGTGCTGCCGAAATGCGGGCCGGTGTAATTTCCTCCGATTCATGGTTGTATTTTGCGCCGTAATCAAAAAACTCATTTTTGGTCACAATTTCTGTTACAGGAAAAACCACTGTTTTGGTTTTGGTTTTGTACATGCCGCAGGTAAATTCATTACCACTCACAAATTGCTCTATGAGCACTTCCTCGCCTTCGGAAAAGGCTTTTTCAATTGCGGGTTGAATGTCAGTTTCTTTCTTCACTTTAGTTACCCCGAAGCTGCTTCCGCCCACGTTGGGTTTGATGAAGCAGGGTAAACCGATTTTTTGGATAACTTCTTCATCGGATATGTTGCTCGCCTTGCGCAGTAGAACAGATTCTGCCACGCGGATGCCAAATCCTTTGAGGTACTGGTTGCAGGTGAATTTATTGAAAGTAAGTGCCGATACCAGGACATTGCAGGTAGAGTAGGGTATATTGAGCAACTCGAAATATCCCTGCAGGATGCCGTTTTCGCCCGGAGTGCCGTGAATGGTGATGTAAGCAAAATCGAATACCGTTTTTTTGCTCCCGACCGTGAAACTGAAATCATTCCTGTCGATGGGGTATTTCTCCGATTCCGACAATTCCACCTGCCACACCTTGCCTACGATGGTTACGATGAAGCAGTTGTACTTTTCGGCATCAATAAACGACTTGATTCCGGCCGCACTCCGGAGCGAAACGTGTACTTCGGATGAGTTTCCTCCGGCTACGATGGCGATATTTTTTTTCATTGTTGTAGTTTCCTTTTTTTCTGAATGATGAAACAAAATTACTACAAAAAATTATTTTTCGGCAGATTTTGCCTGTTTTATTATTCGTTGGCATGCCAGGTCGGCGCTGATAATCGCCATCGGAAGTCCGGCTCCGGGCACGGTGGATGCACCTACGTAGAACATGTTTTTGAACTTTTCGTCGAAGTTGGCAGGACGCAGACCACCTATCTGGCTCATTTTGTGCGACAATCCGAGTCCGCTGCCCTGATACAAATTCATCCACTCTTTCCATTCTTTGGGGGTGTAAATGGTTTTTGTGATAATATCCGGAAGTATATCCACGCCAATACGTTCGGAGAAATCAGTTAAAATGCTGTTCACTATTTCCTCGCGGTCATCCCAGTTGGGTTTATATTGCATATTGGGTACAGGGCATACAAAAAACAAGCTTTCGCATCCCTCAGGGGCACATTCGGCGTTGTGTTTCGATACCACATTCACGTAATAGTAGGGCTTTTGGAGAGTGTCGGGGTTTTTCAGAATGTTGTTGGCGTACTCCTCGTAGTTGCCGCCCAGGTAGTAATTGTGGTGATTTACCTGCGGCAATTTTCGTTTTATCCCAACGTAAAAAGTGAGGTATCCCATAGTCCACTCCATCTTGGCCAGTTTTTTGTCTGAAAATTTCGGGCGTTTCAGTATTTGATTTCTGAATAATGCAGCATCGGCATTTATCAGAAAAGTATCTGCTTCGTAGGTATTTCCATTTTTGTCAGTCAGCTTTTTTACCTTGTCTCCATCCGACTGCACATCCACTATTTCGGTTGAGTACCGGATTTTCACGTTTTGTTTTTCAAGTTCTTTCACTATCCCTTTCACCACGTTGTACATGCCGCCTTCCACGTTGTAGTACCCGTCGTGCCGGAATTCGGTGTAGGAGAGCAGGCTGTAAATTCCCATGGTGTCAAAAGGCGTTCTGCCCAGAAAAAATGCCACCAGCGATACGATTTGCCGGGCTTCTTTGGACTGGAAATATTTCTTCACGTGGCCGTAAAAAGACTCAAAAAGTACTGGAAGATGAACCGGATTTACACGCATCAGCGTGGTAATGTAATCCAGCTTATTGTCAAAGTTGTTTTTAATCACCAAATCAACTGTATCGTGAAAGAGTGCACCGGATTTTTTCAGGTATCGCTCCATTTTTTGTTCAAAGTCGGGTTCAATACCTTCAAACTGTGCGGCTAGTTTTTTAATGTCCTTATACAGATGAAATGTTTTATCGCTTCCTCTGAAATTGACGGAATACAACGGATCGAGTTCCACAAATTTGAACGGCATTTCTACCCCGCATTTATCCATAAATTCCTTGAAAATATAGGACATACTGAAAAAACTGGGTCCGGAATCAAATGTGAATCCATCTGCCTGCACCTGATTAAGTCTGCCTCCGGCCTGGGAATTCATTTCCAGTATTTCTACTTCAAATCCTTTTTTGGAAAGGAGCAAACCGCTCGCCAGTCCGCCCAAACCGGCACCTACAATAATTACTTTTTTGTTCATTTTTTTGATTTTTTAGAAAGAAATTTAGGATACAAATTATTTTTTACCCAGGTAAACTGCGGTGATATACTTAATATTTTGAGGTAATACGTTTCTGCTTTTTCATAATTGCCGAGTTCTTCGTAAGCGCCTGCTATGAGTGTAAGCGTGCTCAGGTAGTTCCAGTCGTTTTTCACATCGCCTACGGTCATGAGTTTTTCTGCTTTCAGGTAGTACTCGAGCGCTTTCTTTTTGGAGCCGCCGAAAACTGCCGGCATATAAAATTCAATATTACCGAGCTGAATGTAGCCAAAAGGATTATTGGCATCGGTGGCTACTGCCCGTTTGGCTTCGTCGATGCTTTTTCTTCCCCAGAACGGTGCTTTTGCTTTATTCAGACCTATTTCAAAGCCGTAAAAGGCCGATTTATAAGCATGCAGCATGCTTACCTTGAATTTTTTCTGCATCAGTTTTTCTATTCGCTGCTGCCCTCTATCTATGTATTTTCGGGCTTCAGCGGTTTTTTTGTTGCCAATACACCAGCCGATATAACCGTATTCGTAGTTGAGCAGTTCCAGCTCATTTTCATTCGTTTTGCCAGCCTGATCGTGCATGGAGTCCATCGTTTTTTTCCACAAAGTCATGTTGCTGCTTGTGTAAGCATTGTAAATCACAGTTTGTTCGGTGGAGGCAGCACTGGTGTACCCAAACGCAATTAGTAAAAAAAAGAGAGTCAAACGTATTTTCATTTACTTATGTTTTTTTTCAATAGTTTTGTTTGATTTCAAGTGCTTTTTTGAAACGTTCGAGCACCCGGTTTCGGGCAAAAGTGTGTTCCACAATCGGATCGGGATAATGTTTGGTGCCGTATTCCGGAATCCATTTCTTCACATAGTTCATTTCCGGGTCAAATTTTTTCTGTTGTTCTGCCGGATTGAATATACGGAAATAAGGTGCAGCATCGCATCCGCAGCCCGCTACCCACTGCCAGTTGCCGTTGTTGGCTGCCAGGTCGTAGTCCAGCAGTTTGTTGGCAAAATAAGCTTCACCCCAGCGCCAGTCTATGAGCAAGTGTTTGGTCAGAAAACTGGCTGTAATCATGCGAACACGGTTGTGCATCACGCCGGTGCTGTTCAGTTCCCGCATCCCGGCATCTACTATCGGATAGCCGGTTTTGCCCTCGCACCATCTCCCGAAATGCTCTTCGTTCAGTTCCCAGCTTATATTGTCGTACTTTTCTTTGAATGAATGGTTCATCACGCGCGGAAAATGATACAGTATTTGCATGAAAAATTCCCGCCAGATCAACTCCTTCAGATACACTTCGCTCAACGGGGCTGTCTGAAGAGCCAGTTTGCGGATGCTCACTGTACCGAAGCGCAGGTGAACACTCATGGCCGAAACTCCGTGAGTGAGGTAGGGAAAATTTCGGGTTTTCTCATAATTGCGAATCACCTCTTCGTTAATTTCAGCCCCGGCAATGGCCGATTCAGTTTCGATAAAACCGGTTCTTTCGATACTGAAATTTACCGGAGTGAATTGCAGCAGCTTATCCAGGTGTTTTTCCGATGGGTAATGCGCTGTTCCGTTCTCATGAAAAAGACTTAACCAGACATTGGAAAACGGAGTGTAAACGGTGTATGGAGTTCCGTCCTTTTTCACAATTTCATCCTTGTGAAAAACGACCTGATCTTTGAACGAATGGAACGAAACGGCATTTTCATTCAAAACAGCTTTCACTTTCTCATCCCGGCGGATGGCGTACGGTTCGTAATCTTCGTTGCAGAAAACAGATTTTACATGATAGCTGTTTATTATTTCCAAAAACACCTCTTCGGGTGAGCCGTAATAAAACTGAATACCCGACTGATAGTTGTGTTGAAATTCCCGGTTTATCGCTTCCAGTGTCTGGAAAATAAAATTCACCCGACGGTCGGATTTCTCTTCTAGCTGACTCAGTATTTCAGTATCGAAAATGAAAACAGGCAAAACCGGATTGCCCGAAATCAGAGCGTTGTAAAGCGCATGATTATCGTCCACACGCAGATCGCGCCGGAACCAAAATACCGCTATTTCAGGCTTTTCAATTATATGGTTCTCTCTTTCCATCTGAACTGTTTTTTTGTTTTATTCACTGCCGACTGATAAATAAATGCTCCCAGCATCCATTGCTGCGGGATGAGCAGCAGTAAATTCTGCAGAACCGACTGCCCTGCTGCCAGTGAAACAAACACGCGGGTGAGCACAACCAGTAGCAAATAGGTCGTCAGTATTTTTGTGCTTCCGGCTATGAGTACCGGCAGAATGCCCAGTGTGGTAACCAACCAGAAAAGTGTCGCCAAAACGTAGGAATTTCCAAAAAAAAACGTCACGTTTTTCGCGAAACCGGAAACGGCTTCTCCCAGATTGTGATACATCCGGCACTGAATTTCAGCCACGCCGGTGATGCAGCTCACTTTATGTTTCTGAGTTTTCAGATAGCGGGCTATTTCTATGTCTTCGGCTCTGCTTTTCCGGAATTTTTCGTGAAGCATCATTTCTCTGTACGTTTCGGAGCGAAAAAGCATGCACTGTCCGTTGGCGGCTGCCAGCGACGAAAACGGGGCCAACCGCACCAGCGTAAGCGGGAGCAGACTGAGGAGAATGTAGTGCATGTTCGGAACCGTGATTTTTTCCTGCCAGCCCGTCATTTCCTGAGTCGGAAAGATGCTTAGCAAATCCAGTTTCTTTTTCTTCACGTAGTTTACCATTTTGTCTATCAGCCCTTTACTTATCCGCACATCGGCATCCAAAAAAAGAAAGAATTCTCCCCGAGCCTCCAGCGCCAGCCGGTGGCAGGCGTGGTTTTTGCCCAGCCATCCTTCCGGCAGGCCGGCGGACGTTAGCAGGTGAACCCTGCTGTCGGCGGAAGCTATTTTGCTTACAACTTCGGCAGTTCCGTCGGTCGATTCATCGTCGAACACGATGATTTCCCGAAAATTGTCGCCTGCTTGCAACAAATCACTCAGCAGACTGCCGATGTTCTTTTCCTCGTTTCGGACCGGAATCAGGACCGATACGTCATTTCTCTCCACACCGGTCTGCGACAATCCCTTTTCGGAAAGTTTTTCCTGAAAAAGCAGATTCGACAGTGCCACTACAAATTGTACGGCAGCAAAACCAACCAGGATGTAAAGTATGTATATCAATGTTTGAGAATAATATTTTGTTTAATCTTTATTTTTCCGCTTTTGCAAGTTGCTTTTCAAGACAGCGAGCATAAAAATCGTTGTATGCGTGCTCCAGAGCCTCTACTGTGCATGCTCCTTCATAATTTTCTGTGTAAATGGACAGCGAAGGTTTCGGTTCGGTAAAACAATCCACCAGGTTGGCCGAAAAAACCACCTGAACTTTTCGTTCTCTGTTTTTCAGCATCCTTTCTATCCCTTTTTCAAACTGAAAATGATGTTCGTACATCGAGTGAAGTCTTCCCTGTGGATACATCAGAAGCATGTTTTTGCTGTCATTGAGCAGGTCAGATGCGTAACGAATGCTTTCCACCACCGACCGGCTTCCTTTATTCACCGAAAATGCACCCGTATAGTTGAAAAAACGATACCTCAGCAGCTGCTCTTCCAGCATCATAAAGTGAAACTTGCGCTTCAGTACTTTCAGGTTCAGATACATGCCCCAGAATCCGTCCCACCAGCCCACGTGATTGCCTATCAGCAGCACCGCGTTTCCATTGTCGGCGAAATGATTTTCGATGGAAACCGTATGATACCGCGTTCTGAGCAAATACCGCGTATAGTGCTGAAAAAACGGATAAACTATGAAGTGATGCCTGGATTTCAGCATGTTATATCAGCCAGATTAACAGAAAAAATATACTTTGGATTATCAGAATAGGCAACGCCATCCTGTTTTTCACTTCCAGCCGAATGAAATACCTGACAGCATGAAATACGACTGCAATGGTTGCCCAAAGCAGGTAATTCTGCAGGGGAATGGTCTCACCCGCCCAGTTCCACATGTCCATTTTGGGAGCTACCTGCTCCATGATTACATCGTAGGCCACCATAATGGCGGAAGAAAGCAGCACCTGGAATAGAAAATTGCGGCGAAACGACCAGACCACTGCCGCTGAAAGATAAACCATCAAAGCCCAGTTGAGCCCGATCATCAGCGGTGTATCAAACAGTTTGATACTCAGACCTTCACCATAGTTGTAATGACCAAAAATAAGCCCGGTGTTTACACCAACTACCTCGATAAAAAATCCTCCGGCAAAAACAAACGCAAGATACAGCAACATTTTTCTGCATGCCTCACCCTTGTCGTATTTAATCAGCACCAAAACGGAAAGCATTAGCGCCAGCGGTGTGAGTTTCACAAAAAGCGAATGAGACAGCGGCAGCTCGAAACCGATAAATCCTACCGTGTAGAAAATGACCAGAGCACCTGTTACCACCCAATCCCGAATCGAATATTTACCAGATTTTTCCAATTTCCAACCGTTTTTTAATCCATACTACAAAATACAACATCCCGAATCCGTATCCGAAATCTTCCACCGGAATGGTGAGCAGCCGCAGCGAGGAGTTTTCGGAATTATCATACCACACCACTTCGTTGCCGGCAAATGATCCAGTCAGGAAGCCGTTGACTATCACAAACGGGATAAGCATTACCAAAAAACTGAAATAAAAGTAGCCCATTTCGTTTTCTTTGTCGAGAAATAGGGCCAGCAACGCAGCCACCACCACCAGCCCGAGGCTGTAAACCGAATAGAGTTTAGGAAAAGCGAACACCAGCAGGATAATGCTGATAACCAGCAGAATGACGGATACCCGGTTGCTGAGTTTTTTTCTCAAATGAATTTTCGGGAAATAAAGCTTCAGCACTTCGTGCAAAAAAACGCAGGCATAGGGTATCAGGATAAAGAATAATACCTCCTCCAGTGGTAAATTGAAAATCTGGAAGCCCAAATAATAATCCGGATTAAAACCCCAAACTCCCAGATGTGTGTAGAGCATATCCATCAGGATAAAAGCCACTGCAACTATCAGAATGGCAGGTATGGCCTGTTTCCACTGCGTGAAGAAGTGCAGTTTCCGGTCAAAACTGAGCAGAAAAGGAATGGAAAACGAGAGCAGCAATATTGTCAGATAGAATCCCATAGCTTATTCGTTCCAGAATTTTTTCGGAAAGATGAGCAATCCGTAGTTGTAAAAATCGGTTTTCTTTTTTGGTCGGTGATGTGCTACGTGAGCCCGGATAATGGCTTGCAGGTATTTATTTCTGGAGTGTATAAGAAAAGGGATGTTCAGGCGCTGATGAATAGCCACATCATGAATAAGAAAATAAATCATTCCGTACAGGGTGATTCCGATGCTCAGAAACAGCGCAGGCATCAACTGCAGTGCAATGCCGATGACCATAAGTACAATAGCCGGAGTGGCGTAAACAATGAAAAACAGGTCGTTTTTCTCGAAGCGGTTGGCTTCGGTTTTTGCCAGCTCGGATTGGGTAACCTTTTGCCGGTCGCGCACATGGTGATCTTTGTGCCAGCGCCACAGAAAACCGTGCATCACATACTTATGATTGGACCAGGCCACAAATTCCATCATCGAGAAACCGATGAGCAGCATAAGAATATTAAGTACCATAGCTATGTATTTTTAGGAAAAATTAGTCCGTTTAATTCACTGTGAACCCTCAGATATATGATTTTGAACCATGCAGAGTATTTTTCCGGGTGATTTTCCACATCCAGCTTCAAATCGTCGAAACGGATGTACTTCCAGTCTTTTACCTCCTCTTCGTTGAGCTGAGGGAGGTCGTCTGTGACGGCTGCAAACACCTGATCGTATTCATATTCAGTCAGTTCGTCGTCTATCTGGGCTTTGTAGATGAAACTGAACATCGGAGTAAGCGGGCAGTTCATTCCCATTTCGTGCTGCAGACGTCTGGCGGCAGCTTCCGGATAGCTTTCGCCCTCATACGGATGGGTGCAGCAGGCATTGCTCCAAAGTTCACGCGAGTGATACTTGTGAGACGAACGCTGATGCAGGAGCCATTCGCCGCTGCTATTCAGAATGAAAACAGAAATAGCCCTGTGCAGATGAGGGTCGCGATGTGCGGCCATTTTTTCCATCAGTCCCGTGGGATTGTCTTGCTCGTCAACGAGTTGCACCATGTTTTCTCTTTCCATTATTCCAGGTTTAATTTGTGTTTGATGACCGAGGTAACGAGGAGCATCACTTTCTTGCTGTCGGATACGCGGATACGACGTTTCATGAGTTCCTGAGCGGGTGTTTTTTTGATATTTTTCAGTAGCCGGGTGTAGTACCTGTAGGCTACCATCACAGCCAGGCGCGAGTCATCGGGCAATTTGCGGATACCCTCCAGGGCGGTCGCAAAGTCTTTTTCGATGTCCTCCACCAGTATGGCTTTGGTCTTTTCGTCGGGTTTGTTCAGTGAAACTTCCGGAAAATACGACCGCCCGAGGGTTTCGAGATCTTCTCTGAGGTCACGCAGGAAATTCACTTTCTGAAATGCAGAACCCAGCCGCATGGCCGGAATGAGCAGCGACTGGAACAACTGTGCATTGCCGTTGCAGAATACTTTCAGGCACATCAGACCCACCACATCGGCCGACCCGTAGATGTAATCGTTCATTTCCGATTTGCTTTTGTATTCCTTTTTCTCAATGTCGGCTTTCATGCTCAAGAGGAAATCCTGAATGAATTCATCGTTGATGCCATATTTCTTTACGGTGGACTGAAAGGAGTGGAGCAGCGGATTCAGGCTGATTCCCTGCTTGTAGGCATCGTAGTAATCCGCTTCAAATTTATCAAGTAAATACTGCTTGTCGGTATCATGAAATGTATCCACAATTTCATCAGCCAGACGTACAAAACCGTATATACTCTGGATGGCACGGCGGGTTTCTTTCCCGAAAAGTGTGGTAGCCGAGTGAAACGAGGTGCTGTACTTTCTGGTAATTTCCCGGCTAAGCTCATACGATAACTCGTTGTACAGCTCCAAAGAATTGCCTGATGACTGTTTCATGGATTTTCTGTAAAAAATGATTGTAAAATAGATTATATGTGTACTAATATGAACAAAGATAAGACAAAATTGTTCTAAAAACAACGATTCAGAAAATGATTTTTTTCAGTTTTTTCCGATGTCGGTTTTTCCGGTGATTCCCGCAAATCTTCTCCATTTTTCTATCAGATGCTTCATGTCGTCGGGCAGTTCGCTGTCAAAGTTCATATACCGCCCCGTGGTGGGGTGAGTGAAGCCCAGTGTACGGGCATGCAATGCCTGACGCGGACAGATTTCGAAGCAATTTTTCACAAACTGCTGGTAGTTGGCGGTTCGGTTGCCTTTCAGTATCTCGTTGCCTCCGTATCGGACATCGTTGAAGAGCGTGTGCCCGATGTGCTTCATGTGCACGCGTATCTGATGCGTTCGCCCCGTTTCGAGCCTGCACTCCACCAGCGTAACGTATCCCAGCCTTTCGATGACTTTGTAATGAGTGACAGCATGTTTTGCCAGTGGATTTTCCCCTTCGGGAAATACGGTGAACAGCATCCGGTCGCGGGGATCACGAGCCAGTGCACCTTCGATGGTACCCGAATCTTCCTTTACATTTCCCCACACCAGCGCATTGTAGGTTCTGTCTGTTGTTTTGTCAAAAAATTGTTTTCCAAGATTTGTCTTGGCCTCGGGCGTTTTAGCCAGCAGCACCAATCCCGATGTATCCTTATCAATCCGATGCACCAACCCTACTTTTGAATCGTTGGCATCAAATCCCGGTACATCTTTCAGGTGATAAGCAACGGCGTGAAGCAGCGTTCCTTCAAAATTCCCAAATCCGGGGTGTACAACCAGTCCGGGCTGTTTGTTTACCAAAATAATATGCTCATCTTCGTAGGTAATTTTGATGGGAATATCCTGTGGAATAATGTTGAACTCACTGGGAGGATAGGCAAGAACAATGGTGATGGTATCTTTCGGCTTAACTTTGTAGTTGGATTTTACGGATTTGCCGTTCACAAGAATCTGAGCGGCATCGGCAGCATCCTGAATACGGTTGCGCGACACACCAGCCATGATGTTGGTCAGGTATTTGTCAATCCGCAGGAGCGACTGCCCTTTATCGACTTCAAACCGATAATGTTCGTAAAGATTCTGTACCTCGTCCGAGTCATCTGTCTCAAATTCATTGATAGTATCGAGTTTTTCCTCACTCATTTTCCTCTAAGTCTTTAAAATAACTCTTTTCTATTCAGTGATTAATGTAAAAAATAAATTATTTTGGTATCAGTAAATTTACAAAGATTTGTTGTCAGGTTTTTTTAAGTTGTGGTTGTTCCTAAAAGAATTCTTCAATATCTTCCACTTTTTCTTTTTTCTGTTCTTTTTTGGGTTGTCGGGGCTGAACAAATTCTTCTTTTGCCTGCACCGGATTTTTGCTCAACCACACATCCACGACTGTTCCTTCTGAAATAGAATCTCCGGCGCTGGGTTTTTGGCTGTAAATGATGTAGCTGTCTTCATCGCCTGCTGGTGGTACATCGTAAATAATGCCACCCAAAATCAGCGAAGCCGAAGAAAGGAGTCTTGATGCCGTTACCAAATCCATTCCTGACAGGGAAGGAACCACGCCGCTTGATAGCTGTCCGATTCCGTCGCCGACCACCAGAACAATGGAGCTGCCTTCAGGTACTCTGGAGCCAGGCAGGAGTGAATTTCCTTTGTATTTTACATTCAAAACCAGGTCTTTATATTCCGAAGAGGCATACTCAATACCGGCAACGTTGATCCCGATGGATTTTGCCATGGCTTCTGCCTGGCGGAGAGACACATCACGAAGGTCGGGCAGTGGAATCTGCCTTACAGCTTTTGAATTGATGATGAGGTAGATGGAACGCCCGGGCTTTACGGTGGTGTTAGGTGCCGGATTTTGCTCTATTATTGTACCCAGTTTTTTTTCGCGGACATAAGTCGAGTCGATGATTTCAAACCTCAAATTATGTCTGTCGAGCATGTCAGCCGCTTCTTCGAGGGTAAAACCTTTCAGGCTCGGCACTATTTCGCTTTGCCCGTGTTTGGTGTAAAAGTTCAGGAAAATCAGCATTGCTCCCACCAGCACAAAAATGATGATGCCGGCTTTGATGATGTTCTTTGCGGCAAGGCCGAAAAGTGAACCGTTCCAAAAATTATCTTTCTTTTCCATAAAAAGTCTTTGTCAGATGTTGTGAAACTCTGCCAGAGTTCACAAAGTGCAAAAATAATTAATTTATCGGTTTATTCAATTAATAGAATTTAGTTTTGAGGAAAAATAACGTTTTTGAAAGAAAAGCACTTCTCTGCAAATGTATGGATTTCAATTTATGAGGTAACTTTTGTTCTTAAAATCATCTTCGCAATTTAAAAATTACGGGAAATCCCTGGTAAGTTCCGGACTTCCGTCATCCGTCATCCATTTCACAGGATCTTCAATCAAAAAGGCTTAGATGATATTTTTCAAAAAACATTTTTTATCTTTGTGATTCTTATGCCAAAACCGCGAAAAAATATTCTTTTTTATCTGCTTTCCCTCCTTTACGGCGGTGTTACAGCGGTGCGTAACTTTCTTTTTGACACGAAACTGCTGCCTTCCGTCGGTTTCGTAGTGCCAATAATCGGAGTGGGAAATCTGGCTGCAGGCGGTACGGGAAAAACGCCCCACACAGAGTTTTTATTGAAAATTTTAAGTCCTGATTTTAAGACTGCCGTTTTGAGCCGCGGCTACAAAAGATCGACCAAAGGTTTTTTGCTGGCGGATCAAAATCCGGATGCCGGGCAGATTGGCGATGAACCGTATCAGATTTTCTGTAAATTTCCCCAAACGGTAGTGGCTGTGGATGAAAAACGGGTGCATGGAGCGAAGGAATTGCTGCATCGATTTCCCAAAACGGAGGTGATTTTACTGGACGATTCGTTTCAGCACAGGCATATCCAGGCAGGTTTGAGCATACTGCTGACCGATTTCCGACTTCTTTTTACGGAAGACAGCATGCTTCCCTACGGCACTTTGCGGGAATATGCGCGCAACAGCAAGCGGGCTGACATCGTTATTGTCTCCAAATGCCCGAAGGACGCGGTGCTTGACAAGAAAATTTTTCATAAAAAACTGAACCTGCTTCCCGAGCAGGAACTCTATTTTTCCACTTTTGATTATGGGAAAATTTACCCTGTTTTTGAAAAAAATATTGAAGCGCCTGAAATAAATCGGACAACGACCGTTTTTATAGTAACCGGAATTGAAAATCCGGAGCCGATGCACCGCTACATGGAAACAGTGACCGAAAGAACAGTAAAATTCAATTTTCCCGATCACTACGACTTTACGAAAAATGATTTGGAGGAAATTGAGCGAAAATTCAACGATACCGAAGGCGAAAAAATCATTGTGACAACAGAAAAAGATGCTGCGAGATTGAAGTCAAACCCATTTATTTCGGAGCAAATTAAGAACAATATTTTTGCGCTGCCGTTAGAAGTAAAGATACTTTTGGGCGAAGAAGAAAAATTAACTAAAAAAATATACGACTATGTTAGAAAAAATTCAACAAACAGCTGATTTTATCCAATCAAAAGTTCAGGTTCATCCCAAAACGGGAATTATCCTCGGTACAGGATTAGGAAATTTAGTAACGCAAATCACAGAAAAACTGGAGATCCCATACGATACAATTCCGAATTTCCCGGTTTCAACCGTGGAAGGGCACAGCGGCAAGCTGATTTTCGGCAAACTGGGCAATGTGGATGTGCTTGCCATGCAGGGACGGTTTCATTATTACGAAGGATACGATATGAAACAGGTTACATTTCCTGTACGCGTGATGAAAGCGCTCGGAATTGAGAATCTGCTTGTTTCCAATGCGTCGGGCGGTATGAATCCCGATTTCGAAATAGGTGATTTGATGATTATTACCGACCACATCAACGTATTTCCGGAGCATCCGCTGCGCGGAAAAAACTTCAACGAACTCGGTACACGCTTCCCGGATATGAGTGAGGCTTACTCCAAAAATCTCATTGCGAAAGCAAAAGAAATTGCTAAAAGAAACAGCATCAAAGTGGTGGAAGGCGTATATGTAGGCACTTCCGGACCCACTTTTGAAACTCCGTCTGAATACAAATATTTCCGCATCATCGGTGGCGATGCCGTAGGGATGAGTACGGTGCCCGAGGTAATCGTTGCCAATCATGCCGGAATGAACGTGTTTGGGATGTCGATTATTACTGACCTTGGCGTAGAAGGAAAAATTGTGGAGGTTACGCACGAAGAAGTTCAGGAAATCGGTAACAAGGCGCAACCGCTTATGACTCAGATTATGAAAGAATTGGTGGCGGAGTTGTAAAAACTGCCCCTAGCCCCTAAAGATAAATGCAGAAGTACTAATCAGTTTTTTTAAGTAACAAAAAGGAACGCTTTTCAAAACACACAATCCAAACTCCCCTTTAGGGAAAATGGATTATATGAACCATGAAACTTTCACTATCAGACATTATCAACAATCCGGATTTTGAACAAATCGAAGTTATTGAACATGCCAACCTGAAGCCTTTTGTCAGACGGGAATTGACAGGGAATCAGGGGTGGGGATTGATAGCCAAGATGTACCAGGGAGTCGGATTGCTGTTGTTTGGATTTGCTCTGATCAAAGCATTTGCGCCGTTTATGAAGCTTCGGGAAACCGAAATGCTTGAATGGATGGGATGGGGATTGCTGTTTTGTATCACAGCGCTGATTGTGATTCACGAATTGCTCCATTTCTTTGCGTATCTGGCTGTGGGTGCCAGAAGACTGTCGTTCGGCATGAAATTGAAGCAGTTTGTGTTTTATGTTCAGGCCGACAGGCAGGTGCTGAATTACAGTAAATTCAAAGTAGTAGCCCTGGCTCCGGTCGTGGTTGTGGCGGTGGTTTGCATTGCAGGGGCAATTATCTGGTTCGAACAGCCGCTCTACTACTTTTTCATCACCATACTCTCGTTGCACAGCCTGTTTTGTGCAGGTGATCTGGGTATGCTCTGCTATTTTGAAAATCGGCCTGACGATGAAATATATACCTTTGACGTAAGGGAGGAAGGGAAAACATATTATTTTAAGAGGCTGCGACCTGACTAAATTAATGTTAAGTTAATCAAAAGAAATTTGATCTGTATTTGTGTATTATCTTATTTGTCAAGGCCTTACTATTCAGAACCCAGAACTCAATGCTCTTAACTTAACACTAGATTGTTCGTACCATTCAACTATTTAACTACTCAACTAATCAACTAAAACAAAGTGCACAAAAATATTGCAGATATACGTATAAATTATTCTAAAAAAAGTTTGGATGAAGCCGATGCGGCCAAAAACGGCATCGAGATGTTTGAAACGTGGTGGAACGAAGCCATGGAATCGGATATCACTGAAGTAAATGCCATGACGGTAGCCACTGTCCGTGACGGAATTCCCAATGCGCGGGTGGTGTTACTGAAAGCTTTTGACGAACGTGGTTTTGTCTTTTTTACCAATTACAACAGCCAGAAAGGGCACGAACTGAACGAAAATCCGAACGTGTGCCTGGTGATTTTCTGGAAAGAGCTGGAACGACAGGTGCGTATCACCGGAATTGCAGAAAAAACTTCCGTGCAGGAGAGCATCGACTATTTCAACAGTCGTCCCGACGGGAGCAAACTCGGTGCCTGGTCCTCTGCACAAAGCGTGGTGATTGCCGGAAAAAGCTGGCTGAAAGAAACATTCGACTACTACAACGAGCGATTCAAACGCGGCGTAATTCCCAAGCCTCCGCACTGGGGCGGTTACCGTGTAAAGCCTGTAACCATTGAGTTTTGGCAGGGACGCCCCAACCGCCTGCACGACCGCCTGCTTTATACACTCCGGGAAAACGGCGAATGGAAAATTGAACGATTATCACCCTAGGGTGGAAAAGTGGAATTTTAATAATTCATGACACAAAAAGTCCGCAAACCGGCTGGTTTGTGGACTTTTACTTTTTCATTCGTAAGAATATTTTTTTAAAACAAACTCAAACTATCCACCCGCTCCTTTATCCCGGCATAATTTCGGTTGATGCGTGAATTTCCAGCATTTTTTGAAACCGGATATGCATCCATTTCCGTTTCGGGAAAAGGAATCATCATGCTGTCTATCTCTTCGATGGCAGTTGTTGGGTTAATCCACGCATGGAGACCGGATTCGGGAAGAATCAGCGGCATCCGCTTTTTGGTGTTGTGGATTACTTCCATCAGCGGATTGGCATCGGTGGTGATGATGGAAAATGTGTCGGTCAACTCGCCGGTCTGCCGGTTTACCCACGGATTGTATATGCAGCCGAAGTAGTAAACCGAATCATTTTTTGGAAAAATATAGTACGGCGTCTTGGTATTTCCCAGATGTTGCCATTCATAAAAACCATCTACCGCTAGTACACAGCGCTGATTTTTGATGGGCAACTTAAACGAACGCTTCTCGTGAATGGTGTCGGAGCGTGCATTCAGTGTTTGTGTACGCATATCCTGCGCCAGCTCCTCGCTATTGGCAAAAGATGGAATCAAACCCCATGCCGCCAGTCCGATTTTATCCTGCCTGATCACAGGCAGCAACGGATGCGAAAAACCTGAAACCAGGTAATAATCCTCCTCAAAGTCAAAATCAGACTGTACATCCGGATTGGCTTTCAGGTAGCGGTGGATCTTTTCCTTCGCTTTTTTTTCAAATGAAAGGGTAAAACACATAGATTATTTACGATTTTAGATTTACGATAGCCAATACAGACTCACACTTATTAAACTTTTCTTTCCTACGGCTAACGGAAGCAGAAAGATTATTTCATATGGAATTTTCACCTGCTTTGAAAGTAAAACAAACTGGAAGGAAAGATGTTGTTTGAAATAAAAAATTGTATCTTTGATATTCTAAACAACTGGCATTGCTTGCAGGTCTTATATCAGACCGTTGTGAATTGCTTTCAAAAAATTGTATCTTTGATATTCTAAACAACAACGAGTCGTAATACCTACATGATTACACTGTTGTGAATTGCTTTCAAAAAATTGTATCTTTGATATTCTAAACAACAAACCTTGATTGTACTGTCAGACGGAAGCAGTTGTGAATTGCTTTCAAAAAATTGTATCTTTGATATTCTAAACAACGCATATTGCAGCTATTTGAATTAATAACTGGTTGTGAATTGCTTTCAAAAAATTGTATCTTTGATATTCTAAACAACACTTGGAAGAAGTTTGTATATGGTAATGAGTTGTGAATTGCTTTCAAAAAATTGTATCTTTGATATTCTAAACAACGAAAGAAGCCAGCCCCTGCGGCGTGTCCACGTTGTGAATTGCTTTCAAAAAATTGTATCTTTGATATTCTAAACAACGCATCCAAATCTACAATATCAAACTGGCTAGTTGTGAATTGCTTTCAAAAAATTGTATCTTTGATATTCTAAACAACAGTAATGGAAGAGTACAACGACTCTACTATGTTGTGAATTGCTTTCAAAAAATTGTATCTTTGATATTCTAAACAACTACTTATCCTCATTTTCTTCCTCCTTTTTAGTTGTGAATTGCTTTCAAAAAATTGTATCTTTGATATTCTAAACAACAGCTTTTTATTCAATGATAGGAAGTCATTTGTTGTGATTTGCTTTCAAAAACACACCACTAAAAACCCACCAAACAAAAGAAAACAAAAACAATTAAAACACTATAAATCAGATATATATAAAAATCGAAAAAGATCTATCTTTCTCTTTTTTTCTCTTTATTGTGCATATTTTCTCTAAAAACGTTTCTTATGTCGTTTCTTTTTTGTATCTTTGAAGTACAAGAAAACACGATATGAAAACAACTGTAAAACTGCGAGTTAAGAAACTCTCGAACGGAAACGGAAGCTACTATTTAGATTGGTTTCAGGATGGCAAACGCTATTATGAATATCTAAAACTTTACACGGTACTCTCCGACAGACCCACCAAGGCAGAGCGCGAAGCCAACAAAGAAAGCCTGAAATTAGCACAACAAATCCGCAATCAAAGGGAAAATCAGCTTATTGCCGAACCGCAAGGCATTACTCCGGTACACAAGCGGAAGCAGTCTGTTTTTGCATATTTGGAAGCTAATTCAGCTTCAAAAGGTGGATTGTTCATGGCAGAGCATTTCCGCAAGCACATGAAAGAAAAAGACATCCAAATCCAATATCTGACCAAGGACCATATCCAAGGTTTCTCCAATTATTTATCAGACAAATTAAACGGAAATACGGCAAGTGCCTATTTCTCTAAACTTCGCACTGTGCTGAAAAGAGCCATTGCCGAAAAAATTCTGCCATCCGATCTGCTGTTAGATATTGAAGCACCCAAGAAACAAGAAACCATCGTCAACTTTCTTACGACAGACGAAATCACAGCAATTGCACAGAGCGATTTAAATTCAAAAGTTAAGCGGATTTTTCTTTTCTCCTGTTTCTCCGGCATGCGCTATTCCGATATAAAAAACCTTACTTGGGAAAACATCACCGACGACTACCGGTTAAAATTTTCACAGCAGAAAACCCAGACAAGCAAAGGAAAACAAACCAGTGTAACCTACCTGCCGATGAACCCGCAAGCCATTGCCCTGCTCGGCGACCGCAAAGATGATAAAATGAAAGTTTTTGAAGTACCTTTGCAACAAACCTGCGACAAAGCCCTGAAAGGCATTGCTACCAAGTTAAAAATCAAGAAAAATCTACATTTCCACATCGCCAGGCACAGCTTCGGCGTTATACTGCTTGAAAACGATGTCGATATCTACAAAGTGAGTAAGTTGTTAGGTCACAAATCAGTTCAAACAACCATAAAGCACTATGCAAACATCACAGACAAAGGCGCACGAGAAGCAATAGACAGTTTCCCAAAAATTAAAATCTAATCCTTATGAAAGAAATTCAAAAAATAATGTTTGGCGAACTTCGCCCTTGGCTTGAAAGCTATAATCAGTCCGATGATTATTATAAACCACTTACACGAAACTTAACAACTATAAAGCCGGATTTTACTACACATTACGAACTAAATTTCATTCGCTACTTTTCAAATAAAACACAATATTATAAAAAAGTAATTGAAAACGACCTGACCAGTTACTGTAACACCATTTTTGCTGAAACTGAAAATGTTAGTAATAATCTGATAGCATATAAAATTAACAAGACAAGAAAACAGCTTCATTCTAAAATCAAAGAAACAGCAGAAGTAATCAATAATCAATCATTTTCGCTTTCTTTCATTACGTCTCGGAATGTTGATTTCTCAATTGATAAGCAATATAAAGAAGCAACTTACATTATGTTTTATCTGCTTTCAGCTTTAATTAAAAGTTGGATGGAGATACAGTGTCATTTTGAAAATCATATTATAGAAGATGACATGTGGGAAGTTTCAGATTTTTACACCCAGCTATTGCAAGTCAGTGTTCCGGATGATACATATATCACTCAATCTTCAAAAGTAGAAATTTCTATCGTTCCCGATAAAGATGATGATAAAGCGACAGGTGAGCCAATTAATTCATTAACATATAAATATCTGAACCAACAACCAGCAAACATTGCCGACATGTTTAATGCTTTGAAAAAAAACAAAAGTATAGACGAAGCAACAAGCATCACTGATTTTAAAAGAATTTTTTCAGGGGCACAAGTTGAAGTTCCGATTAAATGGACAGGAATAAGAAGCGATTTATCATATTTAATAAAACTGTTGAAAAATAAGCATAATGTATTAGCAGATACGAAAAATGTTTGGGAAAAAGTTTGTGCTTGTTTCGTTGATGAAAACGGAAATCCTTTTGAACCAAATAATCTCAAAGACCAGAAAAAGCCTGTAAAAACAGCTGATGAGATAGAAAAAATAGCAAAATTGATGGTATAGTGATTACTCCGCACTCCGCAACTAACAAGAATAATTAAGAATAAATAAAAGAAACGAGATAAATGTAAAGTCAATGGTTAGATCCATTGGCTTTTTTCTTTTTTAAAACAAGCACTCCGCACTCCGCACACACTCCGCGCGGAGTGTTATACACCCATTTTACGGTGTTTTTAGCTATATTTTTGCAATGTCTTCGATAACCGAAGATGACATTGCGCAATGTCCATTTCTAATTTTAATACAATTTCAAAATGGACGAAATTATTCAAAAACTCGATGCAATCGAACAGCGATTAATCGAACAAAATCTCCTTCAAAAGGAAATTTTCACTTTCAGCGAAGCCTGCTTATATCTTGATTTAAGCAGTAGCCACCTGTACAAACTCACCAGTACAAACGCCATCCCCTGCTATTGTCCGCAGGGCAAGAAACTCTATTTCAGACGTGCGGAGCTCGACCAGTGGCTCACAAGCAACCGCAACAAAACGACTGATGAAGTAGAGCAACAAGCATCCAACTACATAGCTAAAAGGGAAAGGGTAAGAAGATGAAAAATCCAAGAATTCTATCAGACATCCTGAAAGATTACTTTCAGCACAGCCAGGAACCATTGGCAAAAGAGTTTCGGAATTACTTCAACATTAATTCCTTAAATCTCAACGAAGTTTCTGATGACCGTATCAACGACATGATTGAAAACACACTGCTCGAAGATTGGATAGACAATCAAGACGTAATGCAGTTGCTTCACATCAGTCCCCGGACCTTGCAAACCCTGCGTTCAAATGGCATACTGCCATATTCACGCATACAGGGTAAAATTTACTACCTACGTCAGGACATCCAAAAACTGCTCGCTAACAACTACACAATGATTAAAATTCGTAGCTATGGAAGAATTAAGTAAGCAGTCAATTTTGGAAAATACGCACTACGGGCTGAACATTTATAGCCATATTTTACAGGCGTATTACCCGGATGAAACAGTCCTTGCCCTCACGGGCAGGACTTGTTCCCCGACGAAAAATCCATTCAATGCAGATAAATCAACATTGAACGTAGGGATTGAAAAGTCAGGCCACAGCGATGTGTTGAGTGATGAAATAGCCTGCCACACAGATAGCGACAACGCCATCCCGTCAGGCAATGCATTCGATTTTGCCCAATTACACTACAAACAGCAGGACAAAGAATTGTTGCAGACACTCAACAAAGAACTGAATTTACATTTAGGCGAAAAAAGGAGCTTTTACAAGGAAAAATCAGTAAGTAAGTGCAATCAAAATAATCAGAAAAATCACAGCCTGCCTGCCGTGGCAGGTTCAGACAATTTCAAAGATTATTTCTCATTCTTTCGAGCACCGATACAAAATATAAAACCTCATAAGGAAATAAGCCTGCTCGATGCATACAACTACATCATTGGGAAGTTTGCAAAAGACCGGACAGATGAACTTCGCGCAATTTCAGATACAAAGTCTGCACGAAAATTCAAAGCGCAAAAATTCGACTACTGTACATTTTCAGGCACGTTTACATCACGTAGCGATAAGAGCATTACAGCTCATTCAGGGCTGATATGCCTTGACTTCGACCACTTGTCGCAGTCTGCCGACTTCAAAGGCGATGATGGTTTAGAACTGCTTAAAAACGCATTGTTGGACGATGAATATTTTGAAACCGAACTCATGTTCGTTAGTCCTTCCGGCGATGGCTTGAAGTGGGTTATTCAGATAGATACGGAGAATTATTCTCATTCCGAGTACTTTGACGCCTTATCAAACTATATCCGGCAAACCTACAATTTAGAGATAGACAAAGCTTGCAGGGATGTTTCCCGCGCTTGTTTTTTACCTCATGACCCAAACGCATACATTAATCCCCTAAAACTAAAACAAAATGATAGCATACGATAAAAAAACAGACTACACATTAGTGTCATACGGTAACAACAAAGGATATACCCTTGCATACGCTGAAAGTTATTCCAGCTTTGTAATCACGATTGACCAACGAGTAATTTTCAAGCGAGAAACGCTCAAAGAAAAACAATACAAACCAAACTTGTTCTCTGCCTTGCGAGCTCTACTGTTGATTAGCTTTTTTAATTTCGTTCACGACGATGAAGAAAAAATCAATTGGTACGGCTCAAAAAAGGTTTACCTATATTCCAAGACAGGGCTTTTCCCATTATTCCTGAAACTATATTTCTTAACCTTAATTATCCGAAGCTTATGAAGAAGAAAACATTCAATCCAGCCGATTGGCAACACAAAGAACCAGCTAAACAGACTACATTGCCAGCTAAAAACGGCTCATTCGCGCCGATTGGTGGGGCTTCTGACATAGATACCATCATCAGTCGCATTGAAACCACTGCCACAGATATAGCACCAAATTACGCCGATTGGCGTGATTTGGGCTTTGCATTAGCTGATGAGTTAGGCGAAAGCGGTAGAGATTACTACCATCGCATCAGCCGTTTTTTCCCCAATTATTCAACTGCCGAAACAGATAAGCAATTCGACAATTGCTTGAAATCAAATGGAAACGGAATAACTATCAAAACACTTTTCCACCTTGCAAAACAATCGGGCATCGAAATCGGAATACCAAGAAAATCCCCCATTTCCCCCATTTCCCCAAATGGGGAAACAGGGGATAGTGGGGAAAGGGCAGATGAAATTCCTGCAATAAATCTACCCAACTTTCCCGAGAAAGTATTTGAAAATTTGCCTTATTTCTTCCAAAGAATAGTTGCAAACGCCAATTCAAGCGAAGACAAAGACATTCTGTTGCTCGGTTCACTTGTTACGCTGTCAGCCTGCCTGCCCAATGTTTACGGCATTTATGCACAGAAAAAAGTGGGTGCAAATCTTTACCTGTTTGTTTCAGCACAGGCGTCAGCCGGAAAGGGCAGGCTTCCATTCTGTCGGAAATTAGTTGAACCAATCCACAAGTCACTGCGAGAAAATTCAACCAAAGAAAGAGATAGATACGAAGCTGAATTAGCAGAATATGCAATTAGCAAAAGAGACAACCCATCCATGGAAAAACCCAAAGAACCACCATTCAGAATGTTGATCATTCCGGCCAACAATAGTTCCACGGGAGTGTTCCAAATTTTGAATGACAATAATGGTGTTGGGTTGATGTTTGAAACAGAAGGCGACACGCTCTCTCAAACATTCAAAAGCGATTACGGCAACTATTCAGATGGTTTCAGGCAGGCATTCCATCACGAAACCATTTCCTACAATCGTCGCCAAAACAGAGAATATGTAGAGATAGAAAGACCGCAACTATCTGCCGTTCTTTCGGGAACACCAGGACAAATTGCCACGCTAATTCCAAGCGCCGAAAACGGACTGTTCAGCCGTTTCATTTTCTATTATATGAACATTCGTCCGGTGTGGATAAATGTATTTTCAGGAAGTAACGAACAACCCTTGGATGATTATTTCGAACATTTAGGGCAAAAGTTTTTCGAGTTTTACAAACTACTCGAAGCACAACCCGAACCCATCCGTTTCAGCCTTACAAGCAGTCAACAGGATGATTTCAACAAATCATTTGACCAAACACAAACCAAAGCTATCTGCATTCAGGGGGTAGATTATGTAGCTTCCATCCGCAGGTTAGGCTTAATCACTTTCCGAATTGCGATGATACTGACGACTATTCGGCTGATGGATAGTAGCGATTTCCGAACGCCGTTAATCTGTTCCGACGAAGACTACCGCACGGCAATGGAAATTGCAAAAGTGCTAAATGTCCATGCTTCCACGGTTTACGACCAGTTGCCAACCAATAAAACTACGGTAAAGCTTCCCAATCTCAAACAGCAGTTTTACGACAATTTACCCGATGAATTCAACCGGCAGACTTATTTAGAATGTTCAGCAAAATTAGGTATTGTTCCAAAGACAGCTGAAAAGCAGATAACAAGCTTCATAAAAGCAGGAATTCTGCAACGTGAAGCCCAAAATGCATATAAGAAAAAGCAATAATTATTAAAAAGCAGTCATTATTGACTGCTTTTTTTTGTGTTAATACTCAACAAATTAGCTTGTAATGCTTATTGTAAAATACTGTTTATCAGTATTTTCAGGGATTTACTTAACAGATTGTCGATAACTTTTTTATCATAATGCGCATATTCTTATTTGTTTATGTTTTCTTAATACTTATCTTTGTTAAATTAGATATGTTAAATCCCTAAATCAAAATTAAAATAATGACACAAGGACCAAAAGAAAAATTATTTCTAAACACGCTTGCTTTTGAATTTCCGAAAGAATCGGAAACATTTTATTTTTCATTAGAAGATAACCCGGACTATCCCCTGACCAAGCTTAATCATTCATTATTTCCTGAAAATATTAAAGATATCTTTCCTGACATTACAAATTCCGATATTCTTTATACTTCATTCAAGCGTAAAATTGAAGGCTTTTTACCTCTCAAAATCAATTTTGCTACTGATAATTTTGCGCTTATAAAACGTCATTATAATCGCGAAATTAAGCGATATTTCAACAAGAAAAATATCCTTGTCGAGCCTACTTTTATCAAGGACAACCAAGTTTGGTTAAGAACGGATAATAGAAAAAAGCAAAGCAAATTCGGAGAATATGACCGTTACAGTATCAAAGTAAACTTCAATAGTTTTTTAAATAAACCGGAATTAGTGCTTTCCTTTGATCGCCCTGCAAAAATGCTAAAACAATCAGTTTCAAACTTTTTGGCAAACACACCGGAAGCAACTGCTGATCTATTCAACCGTGTTGTTTATTATGAAACTTTTGATAATAAAGATGGTTCCAAATCTTCACGTATGCGTGTTACCAAATATGGATACTTAACAGAGCTTGAAGATATTGACTACAAAAATGTTTTTGCTGTGATTGGTAAAAAATTAGCAAGTTTTCTTGGTTTATATGATGATGATGATAATGAAGAACAATCTACTTTCCAAAGGAGTAATCGTTACACAAAATATTATAATAAGATTTCAAGATTTTATGAGAATTTTCTGGATAATAAAGAATTTCGTTCAATAGTGCCAATAGCAGAAAATGGTTTCAGTTTCGTAAATCCAATGCAGATAGGAAAAACAAGACCTCAAAGCAAACAACTTATCTTTGGAAAAAATGATCAGGGAAATTACCACATTAATAAGGCTCCGAAATATGGAGTAAATTCTGGTCCACACCGTTCGCCCAACAACAACAATATACAGCTGTTTTTTATTTCAACCAAAACTCATGCGCCATATACTGTAAACCTTTCTGATTATCTATTGAAGGATTACAAAAATTTTTTCAAAGGATTGGAGCATTACACAAATGTACCAGTTACCTGTGCCCCCGGCAATCTGAATATCCAATTTGAAAACATTAGCAATCCTTTACCGGAGATAGAAAAAGCACTGCAAGAAAATCAGTTTAATCCCGAAACAAAATACATTGCAATCTATTTAACCCCGGTTGGCAGATTTGAACAAGATAAAGAGCAACGAAAAATTTATTATCGGGTAAAGGAGAAGCTTCTCAACCGAAATATTACTTCTCAATTTATAGAAACGGATAAAATGCTAAAAGTACTTGCTGATGACCAAACACGTGATTTTAAAGGACGAGAAAAAAAGAATTTTGCCTATACACTGCAAAATATGGCTATTGCTATTAATGCCAAACTTGGAGGCATTCCTTGGCGAATAAATACTCCGGTTACAAAGGAATTAGTCATAGGTATTGGAGCTTTTAAGCACGTGGATACAAATACACAATACATCGGCTCTGCATTTTCATTTGACAATACAGGTGCTTTCAATTCATTCGAGTACTTCCATCACGACCAGATTACGGAGCTTGCAGGCTCCATCGAAAACGCAATAATAAATTTCACAAAAGTAAACAACAAGCCCAATCACCTTATTATTCATTTTTACAAAGATATGAGTGAAGTGGAGGTTGAACAAATTGAAAGCGTTTTTCGAAAATTAGATTTGCAAATACCGTTTTTTGTCGTTACAATTAATAAAACCCTATCAGAAGATTTTGTAGTTTTCGATGGAGAAAACAGAGACTTACTACCGTACAGTGGAAGATACGTGAATTTAGGAAATCAGACATACTTACTTTGCAACAATACCAGGTATGAAGATGGATATTTTAATTCGATGGATGGCTTTCCTTTTCCAGTAAAACTCAAAATTCATTGTCCAAACGACGAGGTACTCGAAAAAGACAGCAGTATCACTACTAATTTGATTGACCAAGTCTATCAGTTCAGCCGGATTTATTGGAAGTCCGTAAAACAGCAAAATCTACCTGTTACAATCAAATACCCGGAAATGGTTGCAAAAATAGCCCCTCACTTTTCAGGCGGTGACATTCCAGGTAACATTGGCAAGGATAACCTTTGGTTCCTTTAATCAAAGCAGTCGGTTTCATAACTGATTAAAAAAACCGACCAACTGCTCAATAGGCTTGACGTAGTTGCTGAATGCCTACCGATTGAGTACAAAGGGTATCGAAGTTCTAACCGACTGAAAAACCTTACAAATTCTTTTCCATAGCAGTTAGAAACAAAAAAACATATAAAAAACAACTCATGAATTATCCAATTACAGAACCAATTACAGATTATCTTAAACAAAAAGACACTGACTACGCCATCATGATTGTTGGAGATTGGGGAAGTGGTAAAACTTATTACGTAAAAAACATCCTTCAAAAGAAAGTAAAAGAAATGTCTTTTGATGCTTATGTGAAAAAAGATAGAAGTTCCTTTGTTAAACGTAATGTCAAAAATGATGATAGATTTCTTAAACCGCATTATATAAGTCTTTATGGTTTGTCAGATGTAAAGCAGATACAGTCAAAAATTCTATCATCGATTTATCCTTTTACAGATAAAACCATATTCAAGACAGCTAAGATTGTTACTAAAAAAGCTGTAAATGTCGATGAAGAACTAATTGAAGAAATGGCTTCCCTTATAAATATTACGCCACAGAATGTTTTAATATTTGATGATTTAGAAAGAAAAGGGGAGAACATTACAATGACCGAGATTTTAGGAGCAATTAATCAGTATGCGGAACATCAAAAGCTAAAAGTTATAATTGTTGCTAATGAAGAGAAAACAGATGATAAATTCAAAGAGTTTAGAGAAAAAACAGTCCGATTTACTTTAAAATTTGAAGCAGATATTTCAGATGTTTTTGTTAGTTTGATTAAAGATTTTGACGAGGCATACATTGATTTTCTTAAAGATAATAAATCTAAAATCTTAGAAGTATTTAAAGTTGCTGATTATAAAAATTTAAGAACGCTTAAATTCATCCTTGAAATTTTTCAGAAAATTTTTGCTAATACACCTGACTTAGAGTATAAAGACAAATTGTTAGAAAACTTAATGTTCTTTACTGTCTTGTATTCAATAGAGTATAAGTTGGACGCAAACAAAGAAAACTTATCAACACTCTCACAATTAAAAAACTACTTTTTTATAGATTTAGATAGTCTCTATGATGGTGTTCAAAAAGAAGAACTAATTGACCCTTCCTATATTGATAAAACAGTCGAAAAATACGAAGTGATTAGGAATAGATTTGAATACAATGAATATGTGGCAAGTTACATACTCAATGGTAATCTTGATGTGGAGAATTTGACAAGCTATTTAACTGAGAAAAATGACCAATTAAAACAAACACTAAATTCAACCCATTACATTTTACTTGAAAAGTTTTTTGCTCTTGAAAAAATTGAAAAAAATGAGTTTCAAACTATGCTAAAAAATATATTGTCAGCTGTTGAAAATGCAGTTTATTCAATGTATGATTATTTGGAAATTTATGTTCGATTAATCATTATTGAGCATCTTGGAATTGAAAATTTTAAAATTACACCGGAGATAACTGAAAGTTTTAAGAATGCCATTGATAGTAAAAAAGCAACTCACAAATATGATAGATTAATTCATACAAGATTGATATTTTGGGAAATGGATCAAGATAAAGGTTGTTATGATAAATATAGAAATCTATACAATTACATTGAAAAGATTAATGATGAAGTTAAAATAGAAGAGTATAAAACATCTATAAATAATTTTGTCTATTTTATTGAAAATAACAATATTGAGAGTTTACAAAATGCGGACACTCTATACGATATTAGCATTTTTGACGATCTTGAAGCAAATGTAATTTTTGAAAAACTAATGCAAGCAAGAGCTAATACTCGCAATGAGTTTTTACGTGCTTTATACACATTCTTTCCCGGACAAAAAAATATTTATGACTTATCTGAAAAATCAATTGAATTTTTTAACGAACTTCAAACTATAATTGAAAGTTACTTTAAGAAAAACAAAACCATTGAATACTATAACATGCACAAAATTAGTAAAAGGTGCATAGATATTGTCAATAAATCAAGGCAAAAACACGATAACGCACTTACCATATAATTTTTATTGTACATAGAATTAATACAACTAAATATCGCAATTGTAGAATAGATTAAAACCTTGAAGAATGAAAAATCCTGTTGTTTTTGGAGCATGCTTATTATGTAATCAGGATAAGGAGTTAACTTTTGAACATATCCCGCCCAAATCAGCATTTAATAGAAATATTAGGTATTATGACATTCCGCACGATGTGTTTTGGAATAATCTGACTGATTGTGTTGTTGGCGAGAAAAAGTTTGGTAAAAAGAAACAAACCCCTTTTGGGGAAAACTGTCTATGTGAAAAATGTAATAGCTTTCTTGGAAGTACCTATGTGAAAGATTATAAGAATATGGCACAAGCTTGTTTAAGCATGCTTAATAAGTATCCGAATGCATTACACTTTGAGTTTTTAATTCCTAATTACATAAATTTAATAAATTTCATAAAGCAAGTTGTTGCAATATTTATTTGTAGTAATGACCATTCATTTGCTAAACGACATGAAGAGTTACGTGAATTTGTAATGAATAAAGATAGTCGCCAAATACCTGAGAAATATCAAATTTATATGTATCTGAATAATGAAGGATTTCCAAGGCATGGAGTAATCTCGTTTCATAATATTGTAGGTCAGATTTGTGAATTTACATATCCACCTTATGGCTTTGTTTTAAGTATTGATAATGAAACTTGCAAACCTGATTACAGGCTTGCAAATATTACTCATTTTAAGAACTTTCACGGTATTGAAAAAACAGAAAAAATGTTTCTTGGGTTAAATAAACTTCCTACTTGGTATCCATTGCCATTAGATTACAGAACTACAAGCAAAATATTACAAGATTAAAACAAAACTTTTCCAAACAGTCAATTTTCAAATTAGTTGAACTATTATTTTAAATCAATTAAAAAGGGATGAAAACATCCCTTTTTTTATTATTTTTGTCTGAATTATACACATTACGCAATTAAGCTTACTAATCATGGAAAAAACAAAACACATTGACACCTGTCTATCAATAGCAAATAGTCTGCGATTTAAACTTTTAGCAATAGTTGGAAATGACAGTATAAAAAAAGCAAATATTATTAAATATTTACAAGGGAAAGAATACACGCAAATTAATGTAGGTGAAGAATTAACTCCATTGTACAACGAAGCTTTCAATTCCGAAGAACCGGTCCATGATATAGGTAAAAGGATTAAAGATTGGTTTATTTCAAAGCCGGATAAAATCATTTTAACCAACGCAAGCATTTTGTATAATGATGTTTTCAATAAAATATCTCCCATCGGCTCATTTAAGTACAATTCAAGAAACAAAACTTCTGTTTTATTTCTTGAAGATGAAAAGCTAATCGGCAATCGCTTGTCTTACGGGCAACCGGGTTCAGAAGAGCATTACGATGTGGAAGTAAACGAAGTTTTCATCATTGACATCAAAGATATTGAAGATAACTATGTAAGTATTGTCAGCGAAAACATCCCGGGTTTCAATATCAAAACAACCGAACTTTCCGAAAATGCTATTGGAAATCTCTTTAACTACACGGTTATTAAAGATGTAATCGACATTGATACGGACTTAAAGCAAGAAGATAGCCAAAAAGAACTTGTATCAAGTTTTATTATTTCCGAAGGATTGGAAAGCCAGATTGTTGATTTCTTTGACAATTTACAAATGCCCAACCATAAGGCAGTGAAAATTGTCGGAAACTACGGTAGTGGTAAATCCCACTTGATTGCTTTCTTGGTAAGTGTTATTACAAATCCCGAATTAAGAAGTCTGATTAAAAACCAAAAAGTAAAAGAAGCATCGAGTAAAATCGAAAGAAGTTTTTTTACTGTGCAGTTTGAGTTACAACCGGTGGATGTAGATTTATCATACTTCTTTTTCAAAGAGTTGGAGAAACAACTCAAAGATAAATACAACATTGAAATTCCGGTCTTTACAAAAGAAACAATCAATTTAAAAGACCACCTGATCAATATAATTGGAATACTAAAAGAAAAAGATGCATCAAAAGGTTTGTTCGTTGTGGCGGATGAAGTATCTGACTTTTTACAAACAAAAGTAACTCGAAACATCAAAAAAGATTTCCAGTTCTTACGTGTAGTAGCGCAGGTGTGCCAAGACCAGGATATGTTGTTGGCAATCTCTATGCAGGAAGACATATATTCAAGCCCAAAATTGGCACACATTGCTTCCGATGAAGATAGAATTAGCCAGCGTTTTCAAAACATTACCATCAGACGCGAAGCAGTTAAAAAGGTAATAGCCGAACGTATTGTTCCCAAAACTTCCGAACAGAAGCTACAAATTGCTGAAAAACTAAAACCTTTCATCAACAAAATTGAAGATGTTGCAAATAGACAAGATGAATACATAGAACTGTTTCCATTTACACCCGGATTGCTCAATCTGTTTCACGAACTGCCGTTTTTTGAAAAGCGGGGAGTTATCCAGTTTGCACAGACAGAACTGAAATACGTAATAAACAAAGATTTTCCATACTTCTTTACGTTTGATCGAATTTTCGACATCATAGCTAATAATCCAAACATAAAAAATCAGGAACGGGTTTATGATGTAGTGAAAATTGTAAACATTGTACTTCAAAAAATCACGGCCAATATCGAAGAAAAAGACCAAGCTGATGCTGTTAAACTCATTAAAGGATTAGCTGTGTATTCACTTTGGAGTAAAGGTGAAAACGGTGCAACTGCAAAAGAGTTAGCAGAACAACTGCTTATCATCCCTCAAAATAATGCTTTCCAGGCTTTTATCCAAGTCGCTATGCTTGTGAAGAAAATTAGAGAAGCAACAGATGGATTTTATATTAAAGCGGTTAGAGATGAAGCCACCGGGAATGACTACTTCAAATTAGATCCAACAATCGACGGACAAGACCCGGATGAACGCATCGATAACGAAATCACAGCTGTTGGAGATGACCAAGATAAGCAGGAAGATGTTCTTTTTGAACAAATTCAGGAAATTCTAAATTTGGAACATTATAAAAATTTGCCAAATATCTTTGCTGATGAATGTACCTGGCTATCTGTGAAATCATTTAGAAAAGGATTAGTGGTTTTCAATAAGAAAGACCAGGAAATCCCGACGCTTGATAAGGCTGACTATGTAATTAATTTCATTTCTCCATTTAGTAAAAAAGAGCCCAATAAGTATTCAGAAAACCAATTGAATATCAAAATAAATATTGGCAAACAAGAGAACATAGAAATTATTAAAAGGATTATAGCCATCAAATCCTTGATTTCTAAAAACGTTCTCGTGTCCATAATGAATAAAAAATTGCAAGAAACAATAAATGGATACAAAAACAATATGAACTACATTGTGCCGGGCATCAAATACAGAATTGCTATGTGGGCACAAAATCTTGGCGAAGCAGACCTCAATAGAAATTCTGTTTCTATCAAATCAGTTTTAGGGAAGGAGTACAATAATCTATCTGAAATAGTTACCGACCTAAAAACCAAACTTTTCGATGACCGTTTTACACAAATTTACCCAGAGCATCCAAGATATTCAGAAAATCTTTCGTCTAATAATATCTCTTATGTGCTTACACAGATAGCAGATGAAGTCGTAAATGGAAATTTCAGAGCACTTACTAACAGAGTGAAAAACTTCCTTAATACGCTTAATTTATTAAATCCCAACGGTGATCCGGACATTGCATCAAACCACATTACAAACCAAATAGTATCAATTGTAAATGCCAAAAACGGAAAAGTTGTTGACATTGAAAAAGACATAGTGGCAGAACTTGTTAAAACCCCGTATGGTTTGGAACCGGAAGTCATTTATTTTTTACTTATATTGCTTACTACACTGGGTAAAATCACACTCAAAGGCAAGGGAGGGGATGAAATTGACATTGCAAATATCAAAGTAAAATTCAGAAGTATCAGCCAGTTTGAAAACATTGTATATGTGGTTAAAAAAGAAGCCCTTTCCTATGATTTCGCACACAATCTTTTACAGGCACTTGGGCTGAACGGTGCAAAAATCCTGATTGAAAACACCCGAAACGATGCTTTCCTTGAATACAAAACAAGAGTAAAATCAATCACTGACACCATTAAAACGGTCAACAACCAAATAGTAAGATTAGAAACCAAAACACCGCTTTACATCAATATCGACAATGTAAAACAAGCACTTGCAGAAATCAATCAAACCGATTGGGTTAAACTTGACATTACTAATCACGCTCAGTTCAATACACTTGAAAGCCTAAACAGTCAGTTGAGAGACATTTCGGAAAGGATGAAAAACTTAGATAACCTAAAAGAATGCCTGAAAGTTTACCTCGAAACAACTCACAACAGCATTGAATACATGGAAGATGCATTGGCTATTCTCAACAAGAATACCCAGTATATTTCAGATGAGCAAGTGCCGGGCAAACTGCAAGAATTCTACGATGACACCATAAACATAGTGCGTAATTTCGACAAATACATTCTTATCAGTGAACGTTTCCCCATACAGGGAAAAGTCGATACTTTCAAAAAAATCTACATCAACGATTTTTATTATCCGGCACTGAACAATACAATTGGTAAAAATGTAAATTGGCAACCGCTCGAAAACTTTACTAAAAATCCATATTTCAACAAAGCGGGAATTTTATCCAAAGCCGAATGTAATGTTCCTGATATGTTCTTTAATAAAGTACAATTATGGAGTTTATTGTTAGGTAAGCGGGTTACATCGGTGGATATTGACAGGCTGTATCAGATGCCTTATGACAAGGTAAGCAGTTTTATGTACACCGAAAGCGATTATTCAAACATTAAAAAAGAAGCGGATAAAGTAGATGAAACATTGGAGAAAATCTACAATTCTTACGCTCAAACCATCGTTGATGAAGTAAAAACAAAAGCAGGTACATTGGAACTTGTCAAAATTTTACCGGAACACCGCAAGCAGATTGAAAAAATAATAGAAACAGGCAAGATGCCGGACGCTTTAACTTCAGAACTGATAGATGCCATCAACAAACTTTTTGTAGATATAAATGTAGTTACAATTCGTAAAAATGATATAATCAAAGCCCTATTTCGTAAAAACGAATTAGTAACCCTGCCACAAATCAGAGAAGCATTTTTCAATCTTTACAACAAATTAGAAACAGAAAACAAAGGAAAAGAAACCCGCTTCAAAATCGAAGAATAAAAGGTACAGTTTTCACAAGTAATCAAATAAATCAAACAAATCAAAGTTCAGACATTATGGACTACAAAAAAGACCTGCTCTCAAAACTTCCCGAACTAAAAAACATAGACGGTTACCCCATAGGTAAGGACGAAGACATCATTGCCTTGTCACAGCCACCATACTATACAGCTTGTCCAAATCCATACATCGAAGACTTTATAAAAGAACACGGCACTCCTTATAATGAAGAAACAGATGATTATCGCAGAGAACCGTTTGTAGCTGATGTAAGTGAAGGGAAAGGGCACCCAATTTATAATGTCCATACTTATCACACAAAAGTACCTCACAAAGCAATTATCCCTTTTATCGAACATTATACCAATGAAGGAGATATTGTGCTCGACGCCTTTTGTGGTACAGGAATGACAGGAGTTGCAACACAAGAATGCAATCGAAATGCTATACTTTCTGATTTGTCGCCAATGGCCTCGTTTATAGCATTCAACTATAACAACCCGATTGATATTTTATCTTTTAAGTATAAAGCGTCAAAAATTTTAGAAGACACTTTTGATGAATGTGGATGGATGTATGAAACCTTACATTCCGATGGAACGACAAAAGGAACTATTAATTATACGGTTTGGTCTGATGTCTTTATCTCGCCTTTCAGTGGAAATGAGTTTGTTTTTTATGATGTTGCGGTTGATAAAGAAACAGGTAAAGTTAAAGATAGTTTTTTATGCCCGGACACAGGAGCCACATTGACAAAAAAACAATGTGAAAAAGCAATGAGTGTTATCTATGACCCAATACTGCAAACGGAAATAGAAATTATTAAGCAAGTTCCTGTCTTAATTAATTACAATATCTCTGTTTTTAGAAACAGAAAAAAATCATCACAAACATTTGTTAAATCACTTGATGAATTTGATTTAGAAACAATTAGGAAAATTGACGAAGCTAAAATCCCTTATTGGTTTCCAACTGACCGAATGATGGATGGAAAAGAAGCTAGACGAAATGATAAAGTTGGAATAACGCATATTCATCACTTTTTCTATAAAAGGTGTCTTTGGGTAATGTCTAGTATTTTCAATAAATGCAATGAGCCAATTATGAAAATATGGTTTACTTCCCAAATTGTAAACATTAGCAAATTGAACAGATATAGACCAACTATTTCTTTTCCTTACAACCCTTTAAGTGGAACTTTGTACATTGGTTCACAAGTTAGTGAACCAAATGTTTTCCAAGCATACATAAACAAATTAAAGAAATTTGAAAATGCAATATCATCTATAACAAAACACAACTTCGTTTCAATTGTATCTGCAACAAATTTGAACATTGAAAATAATAGTATTGATTATATTTTTACCGACCCGCCCTTTGGTGATAATTTGTCTTATTCTGAACTTAATTTCATTTGGGAATGTTGGCTTAAAGTAATAACAAATATTGAAAAAGAAGGCATTATTAACGCAAGTCAATCAAAATATCTGAAAGAGTATAATGATTTAATGTATGCATCTTTTAGAGAGTATTATCGGGTACTAAAACCCAAAAGATGGATTACCGTTGTTTTTCATAATTCAAAATCATCGGTTTGGAACGGAATTCAAGATGCTATTACTAAGGCAGGCTTTTTAATCAGTCAGGTAACAACGTTAGATAAACAACAAGGAAGTTTCAAACAGGTAACAGCACCCGGTGCAGTAGCAAACGACCTTGTTATTTCAGCATTCAAACCAAGCAATAAGTTTGATACTCATTTTGCCAAAAGCGCAGGAGAAAGCATGGAAGTTCTCTTTATTGATGAATTTCTTTCGAATTTGCCAATAACTCCAAAAATAGAACGAACAGATAAAATGCTCTACTCAAAAATGATTGCTTATTACATTCAGCGCGGTTACGAAATTCGCCACGATGCTAAATCATTTTACAGCCTTTTACACAGTAATTTTATTCAGGAAGACGGCTTTTGGTTTACGGCAAGTCAGATAAACTCCTACTTGGAGTACAAGAAACAGCAGAAGTTAGAAGGCATAGACGAAGTAAAATCAGGCGAGATGTTCCTTTTCGTTACTGACGAGAAGTCGGCTTTGGTGTGGTTGTACAATTTCCTCTCCGTTCCAAAAACTTTTTCCGATATATCCGTAGCATTCAATCAAACCGCCAACATACAAGGCGACAATGTGCCGGAATTAAGAGAACTATTGGAGCAGAACTTCATTTTTGAAAATGCAAAGTATCGCCGTCCGCTGTCTGAGCCGGAACACAACCAGTTAGTTGAAAAGCGTGAAAGACTACTCATGCGGGAATTTGAAACCCTGCTTATTCAGGCGCAGACCGAAAGAAAAAAAATCAAAGAAGTCAGAAAAGAAGCGCTCGTATTCGGCTTTGAAACCTGCTACAAAAACAAACGCTATCAAGACATTCTCACAGTTGCAGGCAAGTTAGACAAATCCATTTTAGAAAACAGTGGAGAGTTAAATGACTTCGTCCAGGCTGCCGAAATAATGATTACCGGAATTCAATAACAAGACAGCAGGCTTCGGGACAGCGGCTTTCTACCCGCTGAAACTCTCGCCAACCCTCGCACATTGCCATTCAAAAACGGCATTGTGCATTAAATTTCGCATTTTCGTGTAATTCGTATAATTAGTTTTTAACAATGCAATGGCAATTATTCATAGCATCCAAGCTTGATATTTTTTCAAGGAGCCCGAAAATTATTTCAGATTTAACAGGCATTCTTGTTACCGATGCATTTTTGGATTTTATAAAGAGCCAAGATTTTCAATTCATAATTGTTGATACATTGCCGGAATTACTTCAAACTTCAAATAAACTGACTATTCCGCTGATTATTACCAGAATTAAAGCTATACCACCTTTTATTAACAAGGAATTTAAAAGAAAGATATTTAATTTTTCAGACATTCCCTTAAATGGAAAAGCATTTATTGAATTCTCTAAACTACCATCAGAACACTTAATTTCTCTTTTAGATTATGTTTATGATACTGACAGACATACTGTTATTCACACTATTGATTTGTCTGAAATGGTTGAAAAGGCGTTGAATTATCAACGCAATCAAAAACTTAACATACTAAAAGAACAGTTGCTTTCTAAATTAGAAGAGCCGAAAACGTATGATAGTATTTTGAATTTAGGAACGATTTGGGGAGAGATCTTATTTCATTCTTATGTGCTTGACGATAAAAGTTATTTGTCATTAATTCCACAAGTAGATGCATATTCAGATGATTTCTTCCTGAACAATCAAATGCAAAGTGTGTTTTATGCTTCAAGACCACATAGTCCAAAAACGGTTGATAAAATTCTACACAATATTAAAGTAGATAATAAGGATAAAATGGCATTGCTTTGTTTTGACTGTATGGGATATGCAGAATGGTTTGTTTTGAAAGACTTCCTAAATAGTTTGAATTTTGGCTACGAAGAAAGACCGATATTTGCATTTCTACCATCTGTTACATCCATTTCAAGACAAGCTGTTTTCAGTGGAAGTTTAGATGTTTATAATATTAAATCTCCAAACCGGAACAACGAGATTGCAAATTTTTCATTGTTTTTTAACTACAAAGAAACAAAATCATTTTCAGAAAAAGACGAAATATCAGACAACTCGTTAATTGGTTACCATTACATAAATATATTGTATAATTTTTTCGATGAATTAGGTCATTCAGTTATTTTTCCTCAGGATGAAAACACAAAAGCACTGTACTTTGAAGCAGTAAAAGCATATTTGAGCAAAAGTAAATTAGCTGAAACTTTGACTACTTTATTGAATAATGACTACAAAATCTATTTTTGTTCTGATCACGGTTCTGTTTTAGCTACGGGAAATGGGAAAAAGTTGGAAAAATATTATGTTGACAGCTTTGCAAAAAGAGCAGTAATAATTCCTGCACAAGCAGATGAATTGATAGAAAATAAAAAAATAAAAATACCGTTTGTTGACAACAAACTAATCGTTCTTCCGGAAGGCAGAACAATGTTTACCTACGCAAACAAAAAAGAAGTTAATCACGGTGGAATTTCTATTGAAGAAATGGTAGTTCCTTACATTAAAATAATTTAGCATAAAGACAACATTAGAAAAATCTGCCTGAAAGGCTTTTTTAATTCAGCCCAATGGCAACGCCTTGGGTAAAATCAGATCAAAAATAGAGTTTCGCCCTGTAAGGGCAGGTTACTTAAATACAAAAAAATTATGATGATTGGATATGACAGACCGTTAAAACCCGAATGGATATATAAATCACTTTTAATGGTTGAGCCGGGGAGAAAATCCGAAGAATTTTATGATGCCTACAACGATATTGCTGTTGAACTGACAGGAAAGGATGGAAGAAGAAAAACACGTACTGTACTTTTCCGTACTTTTATTTACAGATTTCAACAAAGTAAAACAATCATTGAAAACAATTTCATTATTGAATTAAGCATGCAGAAAGATTTTGAATATATGAAACCAATCTATCTTTCTATGTTCATTATGGATTATGAAATTTTAGGATACTTTACACAGATGTATTTCAGGATATTTGATGCAACACAGCAAGTAAGTTCCACAGCCATTACAAAAAAAATGACCGAAGCTTACGGCGATACTGAAATTATCAAACGGTCCACACGTTCATTTTTGAAAACCTTGACAGATTTCAATATCTTAGAGCCGAGCACATCCACCATTTACGAACAATTACCAAAGAAAACATTATCTGCTGAGCAAGTTGCGGATATATTACACTTATATTCCATCGTAAAAAACACCAAACAAATCGATTTAATTAATATCGACAAATCCATCTTTGCATTCTACAACACACCCAACCTCTCCGAAGTCGCCAACAAATTCCACACCGACAAATGGGAATACATCAACGGCTTAAATAGAGAATTATTAATGATGTAAAAAAGGGATAATGATTTTTTAGTATGTTCCTATAAAAAATAAACACATGAAAAAATACATTAGGCCTCTTGAAATAAAGGAATATAGTGGTTTTATTCCTAAGGTTGGTAGTATTAATGTTGCAAAGAGACATCAATACTTCATTATTCCTAATGTATCCATAACAGGTGATGCTCCTAAGGATTTTATTAGCTATTATCACTATGGAGATGGAACAAAAATTAACTCAAAATCATGGCCAAAATTTATAGCTAAACATGGACACAAACATTATCCAGCAGAAGCTATTACAGAATATTTACTTAATCAAATAGGTGAAGTATTAGGATTTAATATGGCTAAATCAGAATTAGCGTGGTTTGGAACCCAAATTAGATTTTTATCGAAATACTTTCTTATGAAACCAAAACAACAAATTCTCAATCACGGTGCAGATTTATATGCAGGATATTTAAATGATAGAGAATTCGTTGAAGAGATTGAGAAAAAACATAAATCATCAGAATTTTTTACAGTTGAATTTACAGAAGAAACTATTAAGTATTTTTATCCTAATGAATGTAATGAGTTAATGTTGGAGTTTTACAAAATGTTAATTTTTGATGCTATAATCGGTAATAATGATAGGCATTTTTATAATTGGGGTATTATCCAAGATATTGAAAATAATACAAAACCAATATTCTCACCTATATATGATACTGCCCGTGGGTTATTTTGGAATACTCATGACGACATTATTGATTTAAAGATGAAAAACCCTAAAGATTTAGATCGTTTCATTAAAAAATACTGTAATGACAGTACTCCAAAGATTGGATGGGATGGGACTAAGATTAGTCATTTTGATTTGGTACAACATTTGATTGAATTAGATCAAGTAAGGAATTGTGAATTAATTCGAAATGTGTGTTCGAACAATAATTTACAAAAGTTGTTTCAATTATTAGACGATAAGTTTTCTTTGTTATTTTCTTCAAATAGAATTGAATTAATTAAACGTACTTTGAAGTATAGATTTGAAACTATTCAAAAAATATATATCTTTGCAAAATGTTAGGTATTAAAAAACTATGGAAAGTTGTTGGAATGGATTTCAAGGATAATCCAACCAATGTTGAAGGGTCCTTTATACTAAATTATGGGAGCCGAACTGTTGGTACGCTTACATATTCCAAGGGGGAATGGGTTTTTAAATACTCGGAAGATTTTAGGAAAGAGCAATTTACAAATGTAATTACCGATTTCCCCGATTTGAATAAGGAATACAAAAACTCCGAACTTTGGCCATTTTTCGCTTCGCGAATTCCAACGTTAAATCAACCTTTTCAATTGAAAAAAATCAAAAAGCATAGTGTTGATAAAACTGATCCAGTTGGACTGCTAAAAATATTTGGCAATGAAACGATTAATAACCCTTATAGGTTAGTTTCATTGTTGTAAAAAATATTTAATCCATTTTAAGGTCCTATATTCTTATAGGACTTTTTTATTTTATCACGGGCAGTCCCGGCTGTAGCATTATCGGATTAATTTATTTCTATTCGGTTATTCTACATTCCAACAATATCCAACCCACGCATTTAATCCGAATAGGTGAAGCGGTATTCGTCAATCGTTCACTTTGTTCGCAAAAACACAGCCAACAAGGGTAAAACAAGCAGATTAAAAAAAATCTCCACACCTTCGGGTAGTATTTTTTTATCTGCCCTTGTGGCTAACGCTTCCACACTCGTTCTTGCGCTCCGGTAGGTGCTCATCACGGCGTGTCAGCTTGTTTTGCTACACACGCTCTCTCAATCCTCATTCGTGGCTACTCCTGCCCCCGAAACCCCGATAAGGAATAATTATATTTATTTACGGGGGCAGTCGCCACTTAGAGTTTTGCTCGCCTGCTGGTCGCTCGTGCTAATCGGGCTGTCACATTTTTTGCAGTTCACTCTCTCATTTGGCTCTCGCCGTGTTCATTTCGTCATTCCGCAAAGCTACATTCCTCATTTCACACCGCTACGCCAATGCACGCAAGAGCACTCATTCCGTTCGCTCGTTCGTTCTCATTACGCTACATTCACGTTCAGGGCAGATGTCTTTTCCCACCCACAAATCCTGTGGCTGTTGCATTGCTTCGTTGCACTCCGCAACGCATCGCCACCCCGCACATCAGCCCTTACCGTTCATTCCGCTAATTCCACTCCACACACTCACTCCATTCATGCCCTT
>CAZIRA010000010.1:0-258 GCA_964541615.1 uncultured Paludibacter sp. | reverse complement strand
CCAACGCACCCGTTCCGCAAAAAAAAAATGCGCCAGCCCTGCCGTTCCGGCTCACTGTCAGCACACTTCGTGCTATCTCTGTCAGTGGCACTCGCTCCTCTCGCATCGGCTCGCCCACAACGCACAGGCTTCATACTCTTTCGTTCCGCAGGCTACACTTCAATCGCATTCGCCTTGCTATCCACCGCACGCTCAGGGCTGTTTCTCCAAAATTCGGATTAAATGCTTCTCCCACGCCAACCCCCGACCACCCACCCC
>CAZIRA010000009.1:27058-42744 GCA_964541615.1 uncultured Paludibacter sp. | reverse complement strand
ACGGCTACAACTACGATGCAATCTACGTCCCGACTGACGAGCAAGTGGCAAACAAAGAATTCCGCTTTGTTACTGAAGGCGACAAAACCCGTTTTATGGACTATGTTCATGCTAATGATTATTTGAAAAATCAACAAGGCAAATATGCAGAAGCATACAGTGTATATTCTCCATGGGTACATCGTCTTGACTTTAGCTATAAACACGATTTTGCGCTAAATGCAGGCAATAATAAACATAATCTACAACTTAGTTTAGATATCAAAAACGTAATGAACCTGTTCAACTCCAGTTGGGGCGTAGCTAAATATCTGAATCCTGCAATTGGTTCGGAAGCTCGTATTCTCAAATACGAAGGTGTTGATGCTGAAGGATTTGCAACATTCTCTACTCCTTCTTCAATCAATGGAAATACTGAAACATTCACACCAAGTTACTCACTGGGTCAGGCTTGGTATGCATCCATTGGTATCAAGTATATGTTCAACTAATTAAAACTTAGAAAAAATGAAAATAAAATATTTATTCCCCATATTCTTCGCAGCACTGGCACTTATGACAAGCTGTAACGAAGAAGAATCAATGACGTTGCTGGATGAAATTCAGGTTTCGTCGTCCTACGTGTCAATTCCGGTTGCAGGAGGTTCAACCAGTATCACTGTTACTGCTAATGACAGCTGGACAGCCGAGAAAGTTACTACCGATAAAAATAAAGTAGAATGGTTGACTATCTCTTCAGCTTCAGGCAACGCCGGTGAAGCTACGCTTACATTTTCTGCAGAAGGAGTTGAATATGGTCGCACTGCCGAAGTTTTAATTACATGCGGTGGCAACATACAACGGATTAACGTTATTCAGGGTTTGCCAGAACCAGAAGATGCCACTTGTGCGGATATAATTGCAGGTCCCGATTCTAAAACCTATCGAGTAACAGGTAAGTGTACTTCTATTACAAATACAGTATATGGCAATTGGATTTTAACTGATGAAACTGGATCTATCACTATCTACGGCACACTTGATAAGGATGGAAAAACTAAAAATTTCGAAAGTTGGAAACTCGGAGTGGGCGATGAGGTAACCGTTGAAGGACCGAAGCTTACTTACGGCACAACTATTGAATTGGTTGACGTTAGTGTTATCAAAATCAACAAATCACTTATAAAAGTAGATTCTGTATCAAATGCAATACTTCCAATCGAAGGTGGCGAATTTACTGCATACCTTAAAAGCAAAGGACAAGGTGTTTCGATAGATATTCCCGAAAATGCAAAATCGTGGCTATCTATTTCTTCTATTCAACAGGAGGGAATCGATGTAGTTGTGAAATTCAAATCAGCTGCAAATACAGGTGGAGATCGTAGTACTACCATCATATTCCGTACTACAGACGGCTCAAAAGAATCTTCCGTAACGGCAGAACTTACCCAAAAAGGAGCTATTGTGAAAGCTACTATTGCTGAATTTCTGGCTGCTGCAGTAGGTGACACACAGTATCGTTTAACAGGTGTGATTACCTCAATAGCCAATGCTACATACGGCAATTTATACATCAGAGATTTCTCCGGCGAAACCTATGTGTACGGTATTAAAGATTTCACTACCAAAGGTTTGAAAGTGGGTGATATCATTACCATTGTAGGCAAACGTGCCGAATACAAAGGAACTGCTCAAGTTGCTGGAGCCGTGTTAGAAACAGTTATACCTGTAACTCCATCTACAATTGCAGAGGTGCTGACCAAACCCGATTCCACCCAGGATTACTATATGGTAACCGGTGTGATAAAATCGATAGCAAATGCTACGTATGGCAATCTTACTATTCAAGATGGTGACACCGAAATCTACGTGTACGGCTGTTATCCGGGTTACGGTGCAACCGGCGATTTCAGGAAAAATCTGTTGGCTACCAAAAACATTAAAGTTGGTGACACATTAACAGTTATTGGAACCAAGACCACCTATAATTCAGTGGCTCAACTTGCAAATGGTTTTTATTTCAGCCATGTAAGTGCACAATAATTGAGACAAAACTAAATACTCTAAAAAACTGCTTCCTAACCCGAAGCGGTTTTTTTATTTCCACAGCGAACAAAAATCCTATCATTTTCATTATCTTTGCATTTAAGTATTTCACTTCAAAAATAGTATGCATACAGAAATTCAACTAATTGTCAATCCCGAGCAGGCAGCAAAAGAGATTTTATTGAAAGAAAAAGCAGCCGAAAAACTGGAAATCGAGCCAAATCGCATCAACCATATCCGCATCATCCGTAAATCGATTGATGCTCGTACTGCACCACCAAGAATCAATCTCGCACTGGAAATATACCTCGATAAAGATTTTCCATCCAATGACAAAGGAAACATGGAATATCAATTTGTTGGGAATAAGCCTGCTGTCATTATCATAGGAGCCGGTCCTGCCGGACTTTTTGCTGCATTGAAATTGTTGAAACTTGGCGTAAAACCAATACTGATTGACCGTGGAAAAGATTCCCGATCGCGCAAGCAGGACATTGCCCAAATGAATAGAAATAAGGGCGTAAATCCCGAATCAAACTACTGTTTTGGAGAAGGAGGAGCAGGTACTTTTTCCGACGGGAAACTCTATACGCGTTCGAAAAAGAAAGGAAACGTGCAGGGAGTTTTGGAAACTTTCTATTTCCACGGTGCGTCTGAAAGAGTTCTTTATGAAGCTCATCCGCACATCGGTTCAGACAATCTTCCATTGATTGTAGAAAGTATGCGTAAATCAATTATCGAATTTGGCGGTGAAGTGCATTATGAAAAAAATGTAGTTGAACTACTGATTGAAAACGACACTATTCAGGGTTGCAAAACTGCTGATGGAAGTGTGTTTGAAGCTAATGCACTTATTTTAGCAACCGGACATTCGGCACATGAAATATACGAAATGCTCCACAATCAAGGCGTAGAGCTTGAAAGCAAAGGATTTGCCATGGGTGTGCGTGTAGAGCATCCGCAGCATTTAATTGACAGCATTCAATACCACACCAAAGAAAAAAATGAGTATTTGCCTGCAGCAGCTTACTCACTTGTAGAACAAGTGAACGACAGAGGAGTCTACTCGTTCTGTATGTGTCCGGGAGGTCATATTGTTCCAGCCGGAACCTCTGAAGAAAGTATTGTTGTGAATGGCATGTCTGCTTCCAAAAGAAATTCTCCTTATGCTAATTCTGGAATTGTCGTTGAAATCAGACCGGAAGATATTCCGAGTGATTTTGAAAAATACGGCGTTCTGAAAGGCCTGAAATTTCAGCAATATGTGGAAAACCTTGCCTACCGAAACAACGGCGGAAAAGGACTTACAGCTCCTGCACAGCGTCTCAGGGACTTTGTGGATGGCAGATTATCAGCCGATCTTCCTGAGAACTCATATCTACCCGGCACAGTATCATCGCCGCTTCATTTCTGGCTTCCTGATTCAATCAGCACTCGATTAAGAGAAGCATTTAAAAAATTTGACAGAAAAATGCACGGATATCTGACCAACAATGCTGTGATTCTGGGAGTGGAATCCCGCTCTTCCTCTCCGGTAAGAATCCTGCGTGATCCCGAGACATTACAGCATGTTCGTATCAAAGGGCTTTTCCCTGCCGGAGAAGGTTCCGGTTACTCGGGTGGAATTACTTCATCGGCTATTGATGGTGAAAACTCAGCTGTGAAGGCGGCAGAATGGGTGCTTGGAGCTTAGCAATACAAACAAATCAAGATAAAAGCCAGAGAAATGTTGATTTGAGCATGGTTTATTAAAAGCAGGTTTCGGTCATTTTCTTTTTAATATTCCAACAATACCCGAATCTTGAAAAAAAAATTATTACAAAATATTTTTTCTCTTGGAACTGTACAATTGGTGAATTACGTATTCCCTTTGATCACAGTTCCTTATGTTTCTAGAATTATCGGACCCGATAGTTACGGAATCATCAATTATTCCTATGCATTTATTGCCTATTTTTCCATTCTCATAGCATATGGTTTTGACTTAACGGGTACGAGAAAAATTGCCCGGAATCCTGATGACAATCAGTACGTAAGTTCAGTTTTTTCTCAAATAGTAAATGCTCGAATCTTACTTTTTCTCGCCAGCTGTCTGCTTTTTATTGTCAGTCTACAGTTCGTTAGTCCGCTTAAACAAAATCTTTACGTCACTGTAGTAATCTTTGCCTCAACAATTTCCTCTGTTTTAATTCCACAATTTATCTATCAGGGCAAACAACACCTTTCGATTTTTGCAGTTTTGAATTTCTTTAAAGGATTGGTTAACACAATTCTCATTTTTATTCTGATCAGGCACAAGGAAGATTTCGTTGTATTACCGACGCTGAATTTCGGCATTGGTCTAATGAGTTCTGTTTTTTTGCTGACTTATGCTTACAAAAAATTTAACCTTAAATACCAATGGATAAAGATTTCAGACTCAGTGAAATTGCTTTACAGCGAGCGGGTTATTTTCTTTTCAACAGTGGTTATTTCCATTTACACAACAACAAATACCGTTATTCTCGGGCTTTTTGCAAATGCGGCTGACGTTGGTTTTTTTACGGTAAGTCTGAATTTGGTTAACGTTATTTCCAGTGTCATTAGTGCTCCACTTTTGATTGCACTTTATCCATACATTGGAAATGCCTTCGGAAAGGATCAGGATTTAGGACTGGAAATGATACGAAAAACTCTGCCATTAGTCGGATATCTTACATTTACAGCCGGAATAATTCTTTTCATTTTTGCTCCGCTGATTATCCAATTATTTTATGGCAGCCAGTTTCATAGTGCTGTCACACCTTTCCGAATATTGGTTTTTACACCGTTTATGACAACGATGAGCAATGTTTTCGGCATTCAAACCATGCTGAACTTGAACATGGACAAGACTTTTTTCAGAGTAACAGCTACAGCAAGCGTCATTGGTTTGGTACTGAATATTTTTATGAGCAAAGTTTTCGGATATGTAGGAACTGCGTGGAATACGATTATTATTGAAACATTTGTGACCACATACATGTATTTTCTTTTGAGAAAAACCAATCTTAATCTGATTGATAAAAGATATTTCAATCCAAAATTTGTGATAAGAGCCACAAGTAATGTCTTTTTCAAAAAAAGAGAATTGTAAATAATCAAATTGAGTAGTTCCAAATTGAGTAGTTCATATTATTAAAAAAATGAAATTGATTTCGAAAATAAATGTTTTTACTTTTGGCGACTCACGCTTGCTGAGCACCTGGTCAAACGTGCCCTATTTTCTCACTACGACCCTGGAACAGAAAGGAATAGCAGTTAACAGAATTAACATTGGGCGAAATCATTTTGTTAAATATATTTGGGAAAAAGTTGCTTCAAGAATACTTTCAAGGCTTTTCAAAGATAATATTTATTGGTACGACCGGACTCTTATTTGCTACATCGAGACTTTTATCCGGATTTGGTTTTTGAATAAAAAACATGCCGATGCCGATCTCAACCTTTTTACCGGTTATAATTTCTACAATCCTTTTTCGGATAAGCCGAATGTACTTTTCAGTGATTGGGATTACGAAACCATGATCAAAGAAAAGAGAGAGCGAAATCCTTATTTTTTCGAAAAATGGTCAATTAAAAGACAAGAAAAGGTGATTCACAAAGCCGATTTGGTCATATCGCTTTTCCCAAATGCGGCTGAAGAGATGAGAATCCGTTATCAGAAAAAATCCATCATCAGTTTGGGCAAAAACGTAATCAACAACCTATACAAAGGTAAAATTGATGAAAATGACATTTTGGAAGAAAAGCAAAAATCAAACAAAATCCTCTTTATAGGTACATTGCAGTATATTAAAGGTGCCGAAGTTTTGATTGAAGCATTTAAGATTTTAAAAAAGGAAAATCCAAAGCTTGAACTGACCATTATCGGATTGGCACAAAAAAAATTTTCATCTGTTCCGATAGATGGAATAACCTTTTACAGCTATTTAGACAAGGGAATTGAGCAAGAAAATCAGACGTATTACGATGAATTGATTAGTGCAAAAGTCATTGTAAATCCAACACCGCTTTGGGCTGGATATTCATCTATTGTGGAGGCAATGTACTTTTACTCGCCTGTAGTGGTTTCACCTTACAGTGATTTTGTGGATGAATTTGGAAAAGACATTGGTTTTGGAGAATATTGTATGGAATTCACTGCCGAAAATTTGGCTGAATCCATCCAAAATGTCCTTCAAAACAACGATTATAAGCAAATGTGCTTAAACGCCCGAAACTGCGTAAAAGACTATACGTGGGAAAGTTATGTGGAAAGATTGATAGATGAATTAAAGAAAATTGTGTAATATATTATCCAAAAAGCAACTTCACAGCCCCCACAAGCGTAATGCAGTTAGCTTTCACAGTAAAACTTCTCTCCTTATATAAATCTAACAAATCGCTTTTCAATTTTGTGTTATCAATCCTATCCACATTTTCATAAAAATAAGCATCCAAATAATTCATAACGTCTTCATTATTCTCATACCAAAACTGAGCCGGAGCGTGATTGTGTTTCCACATTGTTTTGAAGGGTAATCGCTTGATAGCCGCACGTTTATAGCGGTGGAATTGTCTGAGAAATTGATTATTAGTCGGCTTACAAGCTAAAGTTTCCCAAGTAAATTCGGTTGTTTTTGGTTGATATTTTTTCAGCCAATCGATATAAATTTTGCCATCTTTTTTCAGTTCACTCGGAATCGAAAATGCATAAGACATAAAATCTGTATTCAAAAACGGTGACATTGTCTCACCTATCAAGTCAAAAAACTGAAATCCATTACTTTCACCTATAAAAACGGTGTTGTAAATCATCGACAATTCATCACTTTGGTAGTTTGAGAGCAGATTATTGATAAAATCATCAGGAATTTGAAGCTTCTTATCAATAGAATAAAGGCGTTTTCGAAGCTGATTTTTATCATTCGTCACATAACTTCCCATCACCGTATCGCCCATAATTCCGGTATGTACAGCTCCAAAATGACCATAATCAGCCTGATTCAAAATACTGAAAATATGAAAACAGCCGCTGTACGTAATCATTCCGTCATTAACAGAAATAATTTCGTCAATCGCTTTCAAGGCATCAGGCAGTACAGTGAATTGAAAAATTGGGATATTCAGCGAATTTGCTATTTTTTTTGAAATAATCTGGTCGGCGTATCCTTTTTGCGAAAAATTGAGTGCAGTTTGTTTATTGAAGCCATTTTCATAAGCATAAATCAACTCGGTTCTTGAGTCTAATCCACCGCTCAACGTCGTCAAATGATTGAAATTATATTTTAGATCAATTTCGTGATTTAATTTAATGGCTTGTATGAATTTATTATTCAGATTCTCAATTATTTCATTTTTGGAATGCTGACTTTCTTTGATATTTTCCAAATGAAAATAGAAATCTGTTGTGAGTTTTCCATTTTGAAAAGTCAGATATTCTCCTGCACGAAGTTGCTTTACACCTGAAATCAAAGTCAAGTTTTCAAGCACGAATCGACTTGTCAATAATAAATAGGCAGCTTGCTCATCGAGCGATGTTTCATATTTCAATTCTTGCATGGCATTTGCAAGTGTGAACAAATCGGTCGATAAAATCAGGTGATTTTCATGCTGAAAATAATATAGTCGCTTGGTATGTGACTGATTATTAAAAGCATACCAAATATTTTTTCGTTTATCAAAGAAAATTCCGGAAAAACTACCTTCAAGTTGTTGAAAAAAGAGCTTGTCATTTTCATATAGTTTAAGAAAATGTTTTTCTAAATTTTTCTCATTATGCTCCTTTTTTAATATACTTAGATTGACGATAACTCCTTCGGAAACGAACATAAAGTCATCATTATCTACCCATTGCTTTTCATCAATGAATTTCTTTGAAGTAAATTGCTCGAGTTGGTAAGATGCATTATCAATCCTTCTCTTTGTCATTTTGCCCTGAAAATCAAATGGCTTTTTCCAGGTAAATTCAATCGAACTCACCTGATTTTTCAAAGGAATTACACAAATAAAACCGTGCATGATTATTAATACAATTATCTAAATTAACGACTGGTAAATTTCCACTAATTCTCCCGCTACCTCTCTCCTATCCGCTATTTTCTTCACATTTTCAGAAATCATTTTTCTATCAAAATCATTGAAACGATGCGACATTTCTAAAATTCCTTCTGTCAATGCTTCCACATTTTCAACAGGCACTCTGATCGAATTTGCAGAGTCTGCAATCTGCTTAGGGACAACCTCTGTGCAAACAATCGGAAGACCAGTTGAAAGTGCCTCAAGAACCGACACGGATTGCGATTCCACACGGCTGGAAATGATAAAAAAATCAGCATCAAAAAGTGCTTTTCTTACACCTTCCTGATCCATTTCTCCTAAAAACTTTATCCTGTCTTTGCGCTCCACTCTGTTCAACAATTCTTCAAATTTTTTTCCAAAAAAATCTTCACCGACAATGGTTATCGTCAGATTCTTATTTCTTTTCAAAGCTTCATCAGCTGCCGGAAATAGAATATCGTAGGCTTTGGCGTAGTTAAATCCATTAACCATTACTGCCCGAACCTCATCTGATGAACTTTCTCGCTCCTTATAATGAAAAAAATCGGTATCTACCATATTGGATACCACCCGGAAAGGGACATCTTTTTTCAAAAAAGAAGAAATCTTAGGAATCAGATTTTCTGAAACAGGAACAATCAAATCTGCGTTGGAAAAGGCTTTCGACATAAATTCATCCTGCCATTCCAGAAATTGATTTTCAGCCCATTGACATGACATCCCAAAAGTCCCTTTATGCTCAGTGATTACGTACGGAATCCCATGTTTTTCTTTAATCCGCATAGCTGCAAATCCTCCCCAAAGAACAGAATGGGCGTGAATTACATCCGGTTTTCCGAATTTTTCACAATAAAAATCAACCATTTTCAGTGTTTTTCGAACCCACAAGCGACTGTCAAATTTTTTGAAAAAAGGAAAACTGATATGGAAATTTCTTAGAACCTGAATCTCATCCTCATGGCTCAGAAATATTCCTTTTGGAAATTTCAAGGCTTGAATTAATCCGTATTTGCGAGTCGAAATAGCTACATTGGCAAGAACTGCGGCATGGATTTCGTGCTGGTTGAGTTCCCGGACCTGATTACGGCAAAACTGACCGCCTTCAGGCAGGTACCACGACGGCAGATGAAGAATGTGCAGTTTCATGGGGGGTGAGGTAATCATATTTCTTTTCTCTTCAAAATATATCTTTTCACAAAATACATGGAAAAACGATAAAATGGATTACTGTAACGAGCCCACTCGCCATTGAGCTGGATATGTTTGCCTTCAATGCCGTTTTTGAATAAAAACACATTATTTACCGGTTCTTTAGAAGGAAGCAGCTTGCCCATATCAAATGTTTTTACGCCTGAGTCAGCCAGGTATTTGAAAAGTTCATCGTACATAAAGTACGAAGCTGATGTGCTTCGGGCTATACTGCCGGAAGCTGCGTATAGCGAAAGTGCCGATTCATTTCGTTGAAAAATGATGGTTGAAGCTATTCTGACACCATTTCTGAGCACAAAAAACAGCTTAAATTCGCCCGTGCTGCAAAGCTTTTCGATTAATTCTGCATTGAAAGGTATGGCAATTGATTTCGAACGGCTCATTTCGGAATAGATTTTTATAAATTCCTCGCTATGAAACTTTTCAACTCTTTCTACAGGTTCAAATTCCAATCCGTTTTTAGCTGCTTTCTTCAAATTATTTTTCCAATCCCGGTTGTATCCAATAGGGTTTGTCAAGTCAATGATTTTTGTGCTTGGCAGACTGAAAAGTCCCACCGGACGAAGAAATCCCGCTTGCCTCAAAGCAATTTCATAATCAAAATCATACTTCGAATTGGAGCTGACCTCAATTATTTTATATCCTGATGCATTAATTATTTCGTAAAACTTCTTTATTTCAGCCGGTGAGTGAGCTAATTCATCTTTGTATGCTTCCTCTTCTATCACAATCATTCGGACACCCAGCATTTTCTTTTCATGAGCAAAGCAGGCAATGGTCGGATTATCCATGTCATTCACAAAATATTTCACTCTCTCAGGCTTGTAAAGCGACTGCATCTCACACCAGCCGCGCGACTGTGTGTAAGGCACGATTTCAAACTTTTCAAGAATCTGAAAATAGCTATTTTTATCGTGAATTATCATAATTTGATATGAGGTAATACTGTTTTTGCCAACCGGGAATTGTATTTTTTTATGTTAAAATAAGAAATCTGTTCTGTACCGAACTGACTGAAAGAATTCTCAATATTTTGTGCCATGCTCCCTTCAAAATCAAAAACAGACACCACCTGCGATAGTTTCTTTATTGCTTCATAAACAACCAACGAGCTTGCTCCGGATGATTTATAGGTCGGATGCATCGTCGATATCAGGTTGTACGCTTTTTCGTTGTCCCAAACTACAAACAAAGCTGCATGAACAGTTCCATCTAAGTCTTTTACTGCAATAATTTCACCTTGATTCTTATTCACACAAGCTTCATACAGGTTAAGGAAAAAGCTTTCAGAATAGGTTACTTTCTCATTTTTCGCTCTGTAATAATCAGAAAGATGCTTATAAAAATCCTTACCGCTCATATCAAAAGTCACTTGCAAAGTCTTCCCTGCTTTTCGTATTTGCTTTTGCTTGGCGTAGCTGAAGTTGTAAAAACAAGCTTCAGGAGCACTGATATCTGAGATTTGGTAGGAATATCTAGTGGTCTGCCGGTAGCCTTCCCAATAAAACGGGAGCCAATTTTGAAAATTTAATGGAAAATTCTGATTCAGATAATCGAAGCCCGATTTATTTAGTTGCATAATCAACTCTGTTATCGCTTTTTTTTCAAAATGAAGCTTTTCATTATGGTTCATCTGATCATCGTATTTCAGCCAAATTCCGTTATACTGCGACAACATGGGCTGAATGATAAATTTCATGCCCATTTTTTTGGTAAAATAACAAACAAATACTCCCTTAATTTCACGATTTTCTTCAAATAAAAACACTTCCCACCAATCCTTTTTCTTGCAAACGGCATTCATCCAACAAGGTTGCAGGAACAACGGCACAGATTTGTTGGCATTGCAAAACTGCACGTATTTTTCTTTATTTGACAGGATTTGCTTCATTTTCAGATTTTCTAAAGCAAAGTTAAGTTTTTTATTACAATATCATAGTATAAAGCATTTATTTATTTCAGGCCGAAGCCGAAAATTGGGCAGAAAAACAGTAAAACCACTGACACAAAACCATCAATATTCTTCTTGCAGCTAAGAACAAATTGAGTATCTTTGTTGCCGATTAAAAAAAAAACATTCAAATTTTTCCCTTTGATTTATGAAAAGACAATTGGTACTCTTCCTCTCATTTTTTATCACTTTAACTATGATTTCCTGCGGCGGAAACACAGGCAGCAATAAAGAAAAAGATAATTTCAAAAAGAATTCAGAAGAAACAGAAGAAGTTCAAACTCCACTTTACGTTGATTCTACGGCTTATGAACTGAAAATCTCTGCACTTGCCAACGGCGATACCACCGGACTTTGGCCGGTAAAAAACCAGCCGGTTCCACTAAGCGGTGCAATTCTGCCATTCAAGAGAATCATTGCCTATTACGGAAATTTATACTCCAAAAAAATGGGCATCCTTGGCGAACTGCCGCCAAATCAGATGTGGGAAAAATTAAATTCGGAACTTAAAGCCTGGAAAGAAGCAGACCCGAGTACGCCTGTTGTTCCCGCGTTGCATTACATCGCTGTTGTTGCTCAGGGAGATCCGGGAAAAGATGGAAAATACCGATTCAGAATGCCTGATAAGCAGATTGATTCAGTGATGAATATTGCCAGAATGAAAGAAGGAACGCTTGTCTTCCTTGATATCCAGGTGGCATTGAGTACAATCCAGGATGAGTTACCGCTACTTGAAAAATACCTGAAAATGCCTCACGTGCATCTTGGAATAGATCCGGAATTTTCGATGAAAGACGGTTCTAAACCGGGTAAAAAAATCGGAACTTATGATGCGGCTGAAATCAATTATTGTTCAGACTATTTGGCCAGATTAGTAAAAGAAAACAAATTGCCTCCTAAAGTGTTTGTGATTCACCGCTTTACACAACGCATGATCACCAACTATCAAAATATCAAGCTTCATCCCGAAGTTCAAATTGTAATCGACATGGACGGCTGGGGACCACCAGAACTGAAATTTGGAACACACCGACATTTTGTCCATAAAGAACCCATCCAGTTTACCGGATTTAAGATTTTCTACAAAAACGACCTGAAAAAAGCACCAAACAGACTGCTGACACCTCAAGAATTGCTTAAATTGAAGCCTCAGCCCATTTACATACAATACCAATAAACTTCAAGAAATCCTTTTTCAGTGATGAAAAGGGATTTTTTTTATTTTCCACTCCAATAAAAGAAAAATAAGTTCTCATTTTATCACCTGCCAAAATAATCGTAATTTTGCAACAACTTTTGGAATAGTAAATTCCCCAATCGTATTTCTACAATCAAAAATCGTAAATAAATAATAGATGTCATCACTACTCGACAAACTCGAAGGTCTTCAACACAAATTTGAAGAAATTTCGCTGCTCATTACCGACCCGGCTGTGATAGCCGATATGCAGCGCTACATCAAGCTCAACAAAGAATACAGCGAGCTTTCCAAAATCATGGACGCTCAGAAAGAATACAAAACTGCTTTGCTGAATATTCAGGAAGCCAAAGATATTCTGGCCAATGAAAACGATCCGGAAATGCGTGAAATGGCTCGTACCGAACTGGATGAATTGGAACCAAAAATTCCGGAAATGGAAGAAAACATCAAGTTTCTGTTAATTCCTGCCGATCCGGAAGATGCCAAAAATGTAGTAATGGAAATTAGAGGTGGTACAGGTGGTGATGAAGCAGCTATTTTTGCCGGTGACCTTTTCAAAATGTACCAATACTATTGCCAGGGAAAAGGTTGGAAAGTAGAAGTGACCGATTTCAGTGAAGGAACTATCGGAGGTTTTAAAGAGATTATTTTTACCGTTACGGGTGATAATGTTTACGGAACGATGAAATATGAAAGCGGTGTACACCGCGTTCAGCGTGTGCCTGAAACCGAGACTCAGGGGCGGGTTCACACTTCAGCAGCCACCGTTGCTGTATTGCCCGAAGCCGATGAATTTGACGTGCAGATAAATCCGGCAGACATAGATTTTCACACATCACGTTCGGGTGGTGCCGGCGGTCAAAACGTAAATAAAGTAGAAACCAAAGTGCAATTAACGCACCGCCCTACTGGAATTGTGGTAGTGTGCCAACAAGCCCGTACGCAGCTTGGGAACCGCGAAATTGCAATGGAAATGCTTCGTACCAAAATTTACAACATGGAGTACCAAAAGCACATCGATGCCATTGCGTCCAAGCGTAAAACAATGGTTTCAACCGGCGACCGTTCTGCAAAAATCCGCACCTACAACTATCCACAAGGTCGCGTTACAGACCATCGCATCAATTATACCATCTACAATCTTTCTGCATTTATGGATGGTGACATTCAGGACGTTATCAATCAACTGTCCGTAGCTGAAAATGCGGAAAGAATGAAAGAGAGTGAGTTGTAGAGATTTTAATAAAGGATAAAATTGGATTTTTATCTAAACAAATAAGCAAAGACGATGTTTATCTTTGTATGAATGAACTGAAGAACGATAAAGATAAACTGCTTTTTGTCTATGACAACGGTTGTCCGCATTGCACGGGTGCTACACATGTTTTTCACAAAATTGACTGGTTGAATAAAATTACTTCAATCCAACTGAGAGATGGAAAGATAATCAACCAGTTACCCGGATTAGACACCGACAAAGCTCAGAAAGAAATGGCCGTTTTCTATAAAAACAAATGGAAATACGGTTTTGATAATTTTGTTGTGATTTTTCAGAAATTACCTTTACTTTGGGTTTTTGTGCCGTTCATGTATGTTTTGAAGTGGACAAAATTTGGCGATTTTATCTACCGAAAAGCGGCGTTGAAAAGGATAATTTTGCCGGAGTATTGTACCCCTAGCCCCTAAAGGGGAATTTAAGAACAACTAATAGAATAAGTAATTTGTAATTCAACTATAATTACCCCGCACATATTCCCCCATCGGGGGTTAGGGGGCTACTTTTATGACAAAACAAGAACTTATCGACAACATTCGTCGCAAAAAATCATTCCTTTGTGTCGGTTTGGATACCGACGTGAATAAAATTCCGGAACATCTTTTTGACAAAACGGACGATGCTATTTTTGAGTTTAACAAACAAATTATTGATGCAACTGCCGACCTGTGCGTGGCTTACAAACCCAATCTGGCGTTCTACGAAAGCATCGGGCTGGAAGGCTGGGACATTCTGGAACGCACCGTAGAATATATCCGCACGAATTACCCCGACCAATTTATCATCGCCGATGCCAAGCGTGGCGACATCGGGAACACGTCGGCAATGTATGCCCGTACGTTTTTCGGAAACATGGATGTTGATGCTGTAACCGTGGCGCCATATATGGGCGAAGACAGCATTTCACCGTTTTTGACTTACGAAAACAAATGGGCAATTGTGCTAGCACTGACATCCAACAAAGGAGCATTTGACTTTCAGTTTATGGAACAAGACGGTGAAAAGCTTTTTGAAAAAGTACTAAAAACCTCCAAAACCTGGGGAACTGATGAGAATATGATGTACGTGGTGGGTGCTACAAAAACCGAAATGTTGAGCGATATACGCAAAATTATCCCAACTCATTTCCTGCTCGTTCCGGGTGTGGGCACACAAGGCGGAAGTTTGCAGGAAGTTGCCAAATACGGTCTGACAGACGAATGTGGCTTGCTCGTGAACTCATCACGCCAAATTATCTACGCGTCATCCGAAGCAGATTTTGCAGAAAAAGCACGCGAAGAAGCACTAAAAGTTCAGCAAGAAATGGCAGATTTACTTCATTAGTTTCAAACTTCGTGCTCCGTGCTTCAATCTTCTAACTTTCTAATTTCTAACTTCTAATTTCTACCTTCAAAAGATGTCCGAATTCTCAACTCATCAATCCCAAAAACTGGCCGACTTGGTCGAGCTGTTTGAAGCCATCGTTTACAAGCGAAATGCCAAGGAAACCATCCTGAAATTTCAGCCGACAACCATCGCCGACATCACGCCGGACGATGTGGTTGTGTTTGTGCATAATCTGGTGGAAAGCCATTATCCGATGGAAGAAATCAAGTCCGGCATCACCAAAATGTTGAACGTACTTCGCCGACCGTTGGATGCTTTTCCGTACACAAAACCTGCTGACGACACGTTTTTCGGGGTTTGCTTGCAGAATAACGACGAAGCCATCAAACGACTGGATAAAATTCGTCCGTACATTCTGGAAATGAACAAAAAGGAATTTACGCCAGAAATTCGTGCAGAATTAATCCAGCTTTGGACTGATGTACAGCGATTTACCGACTACTACGTCATCAAAGAGAATATCCTTTTCCCGTTGGCAGAAAAGCACCTGAAAAATTATCGTTGCGTGGCTGTGATGTGGTCTATCCACGATGATATCCGGCGAGACATCAATGAGTTGCTGGATATTCTGGCAACTG
>CAZIRA010000009.1:0-26958 GCA_964541615.1 uncultured Paludibacter sp. | reverse complement strand
ATCCACGATGATATCCGGCGAGACATCAATGAGTTGCTGGATATTCTGGCAACTGAAAATTCGGATTTGTCACGAATTAACCGACTGACGGGCGATGTGTTTTACAACATCTTTTCTATGGCATTTCGTGAAGAGCGTCTGCTCTACCCTTTTATGCAAAAATTGATACCCGCCAACGAAATTGAGGCCTTATGGAATGAGAGCGTGGAAAGCGGTTTCCCGTATATTAATCCCGGGAAAAAACAGGAAAAGAAAACAACAAAAACCGAAATTTCGGGCGATTTGATTGATCTGAAAAGCGGACAGCTCACAGCCGAACAGATTATACTGGTTTTCAATCATTTGCCTGTCGATATAACGTACGTGGATGAAAATAACAAAGTTCGCTTCTTCTCCACTCCGAAAGACAGGATTTTCCACCGCACCAATGCCGTAATCGGTCGGGATGTGCATAATTGCCACCCGAAAGAGAGCGTGCACGTGGTAGAAAGAATCGTGGAAGCCTTCCGTGCCGGAACAAAAGACCGCGCCGACTTTTGGATTAGTATGCGAAAAACCGGCAAGCGTGTTCTCATTCAGTATTTTGCTGTACGCAATGCTGATAATGAATATAAAGGTGTGATAGAAGTTACGCAGGAAATCAGCGAAATTCAGAAGTTGGAAGGCGACAGACGGATTTTGGATTGGGAAGAATAATGTCTGAACTATGTTTTTATTGATTAAAATGATTTTTCTGATAAATTCATATTGACATTTATTTAAACACTGGGGCAATGAGTTATATATCAATTTCTTTTTTAAGGAAATTGAGAAATCGTACGATTTTTCAAAGAGTTTACTCCAAGCAAAGAAGATTATTTTTCATTTTTTACATATCACTCATAATCACATAAATCACAGTTAAATCACAGTTCAGACAAATGCTTACACTCATTTCACCTGCTAAAATACAAAACTTCAAACCGCAAAATCAGATTTCGGATTATACGCAACCGCTTTTTCTGAAAGAGGCTAAGTCGCTGGCAAAACAGCTACGCAACTACTCTATCAGCGAACTTTCGAGTATGATGAAGATAAACTCCAAATTGGCAGAAGAAAATGCTTCCCGTTATTTCCAATGGAAAACGCCTTTCACTCCCGAAAATTCCAAGCAAGCCGTTTTGGTATATAATGGGGAAGTGTATCGGGGACTGGATGCAGGTACGCTGACAAACAACGACCTTCATTACCTGCAAAACCACCTGAGAATGATGACGGGATTGTATGGAGTGCTTCGACCGCTGGACTTAATTCAGCCGTACAGACTTGAAATGATGACGAAATTTGTGACTGAAAGTGGCGAAGATTTGTACTCGTTCTGGAAATCGAAAGTGACCAAAGAAATTGCGAAAGCACTAAAAGCATCCGACAATCCGAAAGTTTTACTCAATCTCGCATCCAACGAATACACAAAAATGATTGACAAATCGAAACTCAAAGCTCGTATCATCGAATTTGATTTTCTGCAATATTATCCCGATACCGATCGCTACAAGCCGATTACTATTTACCTGAAAAAAGCCCGTGGGATGATGCTTCGCTACATTGCTCAGAACCGTATCAGCAACACCAAAGACCTGAAAGCCTTTTCCAGTGAAGGATACTGGTACAGCGAACAGTTTTCGAGTGAGGATAAGATGGTTTTTGTAAGATGAACTTGTACGAATTATACGAATTTTAGCGAATTTTGCGAATTTACTCTGCCAAAGTTTTGAACTTTGGCAGAGTTTTTTCATATTCCCCTTTTGTAGTAAGGGTTGTTTTTTACTGCAATCTAAACTGCACAGGCAGTGTAAATCGTACTTTTACAGAATTTCCACCTTGTTTGCCTGGAATCCATTTCGGCATGGACTTTACTACCCGCACAGCTTCCTTATCAAGGCTCGGATCCACACCGCGCGCGATGATAATGTCCACAATATCACCATTTTTATCAACAACAAATTGCAATGTGACTTTGCCTTGAATATTATTTTCCTGAGCAATTACCGGATAATTGATATTCTTTCTAAGCCATTCATACATAGCGGATTCACCTCCCGGAAAAGATGGGCTTTGTTCCACAATTGCATTGTTATAAATCGTTTCATCAGCAACAGGTTTCCCTATAATCACTGTGTGTTCTGCCAAATCAGCTGGATCAACTCCAAAGCCGTCAGTACGTCCTTTCTCATTATCAATAATCGAAATAATTGCATCTTTTGCATCGATTACCTGATCCACCGATTTCATTTCCTGCTCATCATTTACCAATTCATCTTTCTCAATTTTTGGGACTTGATATGAGATTGTTTTTGCCAGTTCCACAGGTGGAGGTACTTCTACTCGATGTTCAATGATTTCCTCAGGAGGCGGAGGAGGTGGAATATTGTATTCACCTACTGTTACAACATCAATAATTCTGTTTCTTTCAATCGTATCGTTCACTTTCTTGACCATAAGCGCCGAGAAAATCCCAACTGTCACTATTGTCAATGAAAACACAAAAGCGATCAGGTGCCTTTTGGAGGATTGCTGGCGAAGCACATAAGCTCCGTAGCTGTGATTCCTCCCTTCAAAAATGAGATCGAGCCATTTTTGGGACGTTAAATCAATGTTCTTTGCCATTTTGCTAATTTTTAAATGATTTAATACTAATGTTTCATTTACATAAACTTAGTGCACTCATTTATGTACACTGCAAAACTAAGGCAAATAGAAAGCGAATGCAATAGTTTTGCATCCGCTCAAAGAATGTTAACGGCAAAAACAAATTATCACATTGATAATCTGCATTTTGCGAAATTTATATTAACGACCTCATTTCGATATATTTGGTAAAATTGAATGTGGATAATATAAAAGAGTTGCTGTTTTGCACTCTGCCATCCCCTTTCTCCTTATGGGGAAAGGAGTTAAGGGATTGGGGCGTCCTCTCCCATTCCATCCAAAATTTTCACACCACCATCCATCATCTTTTTCTTTAATTTGGATTTCCGCACTCTCACGCTTTCCACAGAGGTATTGAGCAGAATTGCCATCTGCTGGTTGTCGGCTCCGGTGGCAATAAATGCCATCATCATTTTATCACTTTCGTTGAAAAGATGGCTTTCTTCAATGGTAATTCCTGTTAAATCAGCAAAAAGTTCATCGCTGAGAAACTGAGTATCAGTAATTTTGGTCGTTTGAATGAAATTTCTGTACTCCCTTTCAATTTTTTCAAGCAAAGTTGGATTTTTTGTCACAACAGTGTTGCTTTGCAAATCGAGTAAAAAGTTTTTGATATCTAAATTTCGCTGGGAAATCTGCCGGTAGATTGGTATTACAAATTGTTTTTCAACTAATTTACGTTCTGTCAACTGTTTATCCAACTGAGTCTGTTTTTCCTGTTCCAACGCAATCTGTTTCTCTTGTTCCAATATCTTATTTTCCTGCAAAACTGATTTCTCTCGTTCTCTTTGTAAGTGAACCCTGTGGCGGTAAAGCATATAGCCAATTGCCATCATCAAAATCACTACAATCAACATCAATTGCAACCATAGATTACTGTTTTTCAAGCGTATTGCCCGATTTTCAGCAGACGCAACATCGTATTTCCGCTCCAATTCCAGAATTTGTGTATTCAGTTGCTGGTTGATGGCTCGGTTTTGAAGGCGATAAACTTCTTTGTAATACCCGGTACTTTTTGCCAAATCATTTTTCAATGAAGCTATTTCAGCCACATTTAGATAATAATGGTAGTTGAGATAAAAGGCAGTATCAACGATTCCTTTCACAGCTTTTTCGCCGTAGTATAATGCACTGTCAAGTTGCCCGAGAAATTTATAGCTGTCCGAAATTCGGTAATAATCGGCGAGCAAAGCTACGGAATCATTCTTTTTTAAGTCTTGCACCATCAGTTCGTAGTCCAGTTTAAGCGCATTCCGATAGTTTTTCCGACTGTTGTAATAAGCTGACTCAGCATTTTTCAAATCACGAATCTGTTCTTTTGCATTTAAGCGAAACGATTGTAACGACTCCAAAAGCGTTCTTGCCGTGTTAAAATCCATCGCTTTCATCCTGTTCCAATAGAAATCCCGATAAGTTTTGAAAAGCGCGGTGCTGTCCTGCAATTTTTCGGCAAGCATTAGTGCCGACTTGAAGTATTCGTGCGAAGTGTTGATGTTGTTGTTCTGATTGTGGATAAGCCCAAGGTAATAATTCCCCAACTGCTTAGTTTGCAGATTTAGAGTCGATTTTTCTGCATCAATATCCAGTGCCTGTTTTATCGGCAGATAGGCATCTCCACTCAATGTACCGTTGTGGTAACGAATAATTCCTTGATAAATCAATGCACGCAAAAAATTTTGCGGAAGATAATTCGGATCTTTTGAAAATTCTGAAACTGCCATGTTTATCAAACTGTCCGAACGGATTTCCTTTCCAAAATTATAGGCAGCAACATTCATCAAAAGTTCTGTGTAAGCACGTTTGTAGGGAGTTGAATAATTTAGAAGCAGTTTTTCTGTACGATTGTGTACATAACGGGGATATTTTGACACCAGACTGTCCAACTCTTCCAATTCGCCATACGAAGCCACAGGTTTACCACATCCGATCAGCAAAACGAACATCGACGCAGTAATCGTAATCAGCAACAAGTATTTTGAATTGAATTTCATTGTCAATGAATCAAATACTACAATAAAAATACTGCATTTCCACCGATATTGAAGAATTTAAAACCATCGAAAGCCACGAAAAACGCCGCATTCAGGAAACGATTTCCTATCCCGTAGCCAACTTCCGTAAAAGATTTTTTGCTCGGCAAATAGAGCTGGCTCACGTACAGTCTTTCACGGGCAACTCCTCTGGAAAGAAACGTCAACCTGGTGAGCATCAAGCTTGGAGTTTCGTACATCACATGCGCCTGAGCGTACATCTGCGAAGAATTGTAGGTCACGTAGGGCAAAATGTTGAATCCTCCTCCGATCCCGTCTCCCCATGTTTCGGGAAAATAATTTTTGGCAAAATATGTAAAGTCGTTAAAATATTCATCTTTCTGATTGGCGAAAACTCCAAATCCTGCGTGGTAATTCAATTTCCGCATCAAGTCAAAACGGATGTTTTGGCTGACATCAAATTCCACTTTGCTGTATGATGAATTTCCTTTCAAAACATTTCTCAGACTCTGTGCATATTCCACTTTGAAAGTTGGATAATCAGAACGCACATTTACCTTCTGAATTCCGTCTGTAACGTAGTACTGTCCGGGCGTCCAGGTTATACTGATTTTTGGTACAAAATGATATTGAACTTTCATCGGCCGGCTTAAAACCGGCAGTTCGAGGCCCGAATTTATCGGTTCGCGGATGTGATAATCTATTCCTGTTCCGAATTGAAAACCATTGGTAAGCTCAATGCTGTTGTAGATTTTCAAGTAATAGTCGCGGTATCGTGCACGTGTGAGATCTACACTGCTTATCAAGCTGTCCTGTAAGAGGTTAAGGAAACGTGAACTGTATGTAGGATTACCTCGTCCGGCAGAAATTGAAACATAACCCAATTTCCATGGCTCGTAGTTCCAAACGCTTGAAAGTTGATATTGAAGCTGTTTTCGTTTGAAGAGATATCCGGCATATGCTTTGATTATGATGCTTTGCTGACGTTCGAGGTCAAAATTAAGGTTGAATGATTGTTTGTATGCTAATCCGTCGTAGGTAGAATATCCAATCATGGCAGGATTGAGAAGTCCGCTGAAAGCAAAAGTGGTAGATTTATGCTTGTAACGGGTGTTCATCACCATGTTTTTGGCTATTTCGAGAGCTACATTTGGTCCTTTTGCAGTATCGGAAGACTGTCGTTTGGCTCGTGCTTCGGCTTCTTTCAGTTTATGATTTTCTACAATCAAAGTCTCATAACCTGTCAGCGGAAAAGTCCGCAACTGATCCCATAGAACAGAGTCGTTATTCAAAGGAACTGAATCAAGTTTCACACGGTAAATCGGGCCTAAGTGATACATTTTTCCGTTGCTGATAGTATCGTTAAACTGAACATCACTATACGACAAATCAGCTGTAAAGCGGTTTAGCACGTGATTTCCCAAATATTTGTACGATTGATAAATGTAGAATTTTTCGGGAAGCAATGAGTTGATCGAATCATTTCCCATTTGAATATCGAATGTGAGCGTGAAAAGCAGGTCGTTTGATTTTCCATTGAAGTCGACTACACGCCAGGTTTCATCTTCCACAAGGAAAAAACCTTCTAAAAGTTGTGGGTTTTTATATTTGGGCTTGTAACTGATCGAGTAAAATTTTCGACCGGATTTCTCCTTCACTGATGCCAGAATATATTCGTAGTAACTTGAAGTTTTCTTTCGAAGTGGCAGGTAGAAACTCTCGCCGGGCACGGTCTCTTCATACACATCCATGCTGAGAAATTTCAGAGGAAGCAGTGCAATATCGCTCTTTTTCGTCAGCGTACCGGCCACAAAATTGACGTTCTGGAGATAGCTGTTGGGCGCTTTGAACTTGATTTTGCTGACTGTTTCGATGACTGCTTCATCATTTTTTACGTCGTGAAGCACAAAGTTCGGGATGGCGTTGGAGTATCGGTAAAGGAAGTTTTTCTTTTTGGTTTCTACCAATGCACGCATATACACATCGGCATCATAGGATTTAATTTTTTTACTGTAAATGTCTGAAGCCTCAAAAACACGATTTAAAATAGAATCGACAGGCGGAACATCGGAAGCCTGCACCGAACAAAAAACAAAACCCAAAAATAATATGATGAGAAGCCGATATTGCATACTATAAAAATTGAATGCAATAATACTATTTTTTTGCGGATTGAGCAAAATGACAATTAAGAAAGGTTTTAAAAAGAAGATGAATGAAGAAAAATGAGGTTCTCAAAATAAAATCTCATATTCCATTATTTTCTCAGAATTTTCTCCATCGATTTTCCTTTGGCCAATTCATCCACCAGCTTATCCAGGTAGCGGATTTTACGCATCAATTCATCCTCTATATCTTCCACCCGATATCCACAGATTACGCCGGTAATTTTGGTCACATTCGGATTCAAAAGCGGCGCTTCTGCAAAAAATGTTTCAAAATCAGCATTCACATTCAGCTGTTTTTGAAAAGATGTTTCATCGTATCCTGTTAGCCAATGTATAATTGTATCAAGCTCCTCTTTTGTTCGTCCTTTTTTCTCCACTTTCCGGATGTATAGCGGATAAACACTTGAAAAGGACATTCTGAAAATCTTTGTATTTGACATTTAAATAAGATTTTTTCTATTAAACCATTAACCTTGTAATCGATGTATATTTTTGTCACCATCCAACTTATTTGCCGGCTGTTTTACACAAAGGTAATTTATTTTTTTAAGCCTCACTCTACGAACTGCAAAAAAAATGAGCAAACCACAGTTGATGATTTGCTCAAAAAAAGTCTCCCTTAAGGAGGATTTTGGATCTCACTAAGGTACTCTGTACGTAATACTGTTAATATTCATCCCCGCTCCCACCGAAGCCAGAATTATCACGTCACCACTATTGATTTCATGTTCATTCATTTCGCCACGGATAACCAAGTCCAGCAGCGTAGGCACAGTAGCAACGGATGAATTTCCAAGCCAGGAAATACTCATCGGCATCACATCGTAAGGTACATCCTTAATATTGTAAAGTCTGTACAAACGTTTCAAAATTGCATCGTCCATTTTGCCGTTGGCCTGGTGGATAAGCACTTTTTTCACATCGTTTATGTGCAAATTTACCCGGTCCAGACCTGCTTTGATAGCCGCAGGAACATTTTCCAGTGCGTATTGATATAATTTACGCCCATACATTTTCAGGTATAGTTCTTTTTTCTCTGCCAATTCTTTATTGTAGGAATTTCCCATAAAAAGCATGTCCACATAGTCAGCATCACTGCGGGCAATGTGTCCTAAAATTCCGATTGGTGTTTCGCTTTCGCGGCCTTCTAAAACTACAGCTCCGGCACCGTCGGCATAAATCATGCTGTCGCGGTCGTAAGGATCTGATAAGCGCGATAAAATGTCTGTTCCAACTACCAGCACTTTTTTGACATCTCCGGATTTGATGAAATAGTCTGCCTGAATCATCGCCTGGACCCATCCCGGACAACCGAAAATAATATCATAGGCCACAGAATACGGATTTTTAATTTTCAATTTAGCTTTCAAACGTGAAGCCAAGCTTGGAAGTGTATCAACACTGATGCTTCCCGGCTGAGTTTCACCAAAATTCTGAGCTACAATAATATAGTCCAGGTCTTCACGATCCACACCTGCCGATTCGAGTGCTTTTTCTGAGGCATAAAGCGCCAGGTCCGAAGTAGACTGCTCTTCTGAAGCATATCTGCGCGATTCTATAGTGGTTATTTCTTTGAATTTTTCTACGATGTGCTCAGACGGAGTATCAATAGGATTTCCATCATTGTCATAGAATTTATAAGAAATAAAATTCTCATTTTTCATTTCTACCGGAGGAATATAGCTTCCGGTTCCAGTAATTACACTGTAAATAGCCATTTATTTCAAAATTAAAAGTTTACAAAGACGCCGCAAAGTTACTAAAACAATTTTATTTTAATGTTAAATAGCAGCTTTTCGAACAAAATATTAACTCAAAAGATCCATATCTGTTAATATTGCTATTTCACATCTTCAATTTTTTGAAAGCATTTTTCCGAATTTATCACTATAGTATCACCATAAAAAAAAATCAAAATTCAGATAATTACCTTACAAACGTTTGAAGCACAATTTATGTTTAATCTTCAAACAATTAATAAGTCAGGTTTTTGAGCTACTTTTAAAATTTGTACTCAAAATAAATAAAAATCTTAACTTTTCAAACAAATAAATAAAACGTTAAGAAAATGAACTAAATTCCGAAAAATATAGTTAAATTTGTAATCAATTATCAATAAAATTAGGATATGAATATTACAGAAAGATTTTTGAAGTATGTTAGTTTCCACACTACCGCCGATGAAAACTCTAAAAAAACGCCAAGCTCCCCGGGGCAAATGGTTTTTGCAAAACATTTGGCCGATGAATTGAAATCCATCGGGATGAAAGAGGTGGAATTGGACAGCAACGGCTACATCATGGCCACTTTGCCAGCCAATACCCATAAAGAAAATGTTCCGGTCATCGGATTTATTTCTCACATGGACACCAGTCCGGATGCTGTGGGCGAAAATATAAAAGCCCGTGTGGTAGAGAATTACGACGGCAACGACATTCTTTTGAATGAAAAAGAGATAATCGTTCTCGAAACCGAAAAATACCCGGAAATTCTTCAATACAAAGGTCAGGATATCGTAGTGACAGACGGAACTACGCTACTCGGCGCTGACGACAAAGCTGGAATTACAGAAATTGTATCGGCTATGGAATACCTGATTCAGCATCCGGAAATCAAACATGGAAAAATCCGCGTTGGATTTACTCCTGATGAAGAAATCGGGCAAGGAGCAGACCATTTCGACGTACCAAAATTCGGTGCTGAATGGGCTTATACGATGGACGGAAGCCAGATCGGCGAATTGGAATTTGAAAACTTCAATGCAGCCGCCGCAAAGGTCACAATCAACGGACTGAACGTACATCCCGGCTATGCAAAGTACAAAATGAAAAACTCCATGCGCATTGCCACACAGTTTGTTTCCATGCTTCCACGCCACGAAACTCCTGAACACACTGAAGGCTACGAAGGTTTTTACCACCTAACGAATATGGAAGGTACGGTTGAAAAAACAACGCTTAGCTACATCATCCGCGATCACGACAGAGACCGCTTCGAAAGAAGAAAAAAAGAGATGCAACATCTGGCAAATAAGATTAATGCTGAATTTGGTGAAAATACTGCCGTAGTTGAACTTCGAGACCAATATTATAATATGCGCGAAAAAATCGAACCAGTGATGCACGTAGTTGACCTGGCTTTTGAAGCAATGAAATCAGTCGGCGTCACACCAATCGTAAAACCGATCCGCGGCGGAACAGACGGCGCTCGTCTCTCATTCGAAGGACTTCCCTGCCCCAATATTTTTGCGGGAGGACACAATTTCCACGGAAGATTTGAATATGTTCCTGTTCAATCCATGGAAAAAGCCATGCAGGTAATCGTTAAGATAGCCGAATTGCTTGAAAGCAAATCTGAATAATTTTTCCAGAAATCAGTTTATCAATATAAGTATTATCAGAAATGAAAACTACACCATTCACAGACATTCACATTGCGCTTGGCGCAAAAATGCACGAATTTGCAGGATATAACATGCCCATCGAATACAGTGGAATCAACGATGAACACATGACGGTTCGCACCGGTGTGGGCGTATTTGATGTTTCTCACATGGGCGAAATCTGGATAAAAGGCCCAAAAGCGCTGGATCTGCTTCAACGCGTTTGCTCCAATGATGCTTCCAAACTTGCTTTGGGACAGGCACAGTACACCTATTTTCCCAATGGAAAAGGCGGAATCGTGGATGATATTATCGTCTATTATTTCGAACCTGAAAAATACATGCTGGTTGTAAATGCTTCGAATATCGAAAAAGATTGGAACTGGCTGCAACAAAACAACACAGTAGGCGCAGAGCTTGAAAATGCATCTGACCACACCGCTCAGCTTGCGGTTCAAGGTCCGAAAGCAACGGAACTTTTACAAAAACTGACTTCGGTAAATCTTTCAGAAATTCCATTCTACCACTTCAAAGTGGGCGATTTTGCCGGTGTGAAAAACGTAATTTTGTCAAATACCGGTTACACCGGTTCAGGAGGATTTGAACTTTATTTCTATCCGGAAGAAGGCGTAAAAATCTGGAATGCACTTTTTGAAGCTGGAGAAGAGTACGGAATCAAACCAATCGGACTGGGTGCACGTGATACACTACGCCTTGAAAAAGGATACTGCCTTTACGGAAATGATATTGATGACACCACTTCACCGATTGAAGCAGGATTAGGTTGGATCACAAAATTTTCCGAAGGAAGGAATTTCATTGATCGTGATATTCTTGAAAAGCAAAAAACAGAAGGTGTCAGCAAAAAATTGATCCGTTTTGAACTAATCGAAAGAGGAATTCCAAGACATGGATATGAAATTGTGAATGCTGACGACGAAATTATAGGCACCGTTACGTCAGGTACTATGCTTCCTGATTCCAGGAAAGGAATTGGAATGGGATATGTGAAAACCGAATACACCAAACCTGATTCAACAATTTTCATTAAAATAAGAACCAAAAATTTAGAAGCAAAAATCATCAAATAACCCTATCGGGGATATAGAGAGCGGATTATCAACCGCACACACCTGTTTGTTTTACACCTTTTTTACCAATAAATAATGAAGTCTGTTCTTATCACCGGCGGCTCTGGACTTATAGGGCGTGCGCTTTCAGAACTGCTTTTGGCTGAAGGTTACAAAGTATTTTGGCTCAGCCGTACAAAAAATCTATCTGCAAAATTTCCAAGTTACAGTTGGGATTACACCAAGAGGGAAATTGACACCGAAATTCTGGAAGAAGTGGACATAATCGTCCACCTGGCTGGCGATAGTATTGGATCTGGCAGATGGACAGAAACCAAAAAAGAGCAAATCATGAGCAGCAGAATCGACTCCACGGTTCTTCTTCTTGAAACGTTGAGAGAATTGGACTTAAAACCTGATGTATTTATATCTGCATCTGCCGTCGGAATTTACGGAAATAAAACAACCGAGAATATTTACGAAGAAAAAGATAAGACCGTAGCGGATGATTTCCTGGCACAGGTTTGCAACGAATGGGAAAAAGCAGTCGAACAAATATCCAAAACACTGGGCAGCCGTACAGTAATGATACGGACAAGCATGGTGCTTTCTCCTGAAAGCGAAGCATTTAAGAAGATGTATCTTCCCACAAAATTTGGATTAGGTGCTTCTCTGGGTTCTGGCAAACAGTATATGCCGTGGATTCACATCCAAGATTTGTGCAGGATTTACCTCAAAGCGATTCAGGACACAACTTTGAACGGTGCATATAACGCTTCGTCGCCTCAGCAGTTGAGAAACAGGGAATTTATGAACACACTTTCTCGTGTACTGAAAAAACCGAAGTTACTTCCATTCATTCCTGGATTTATCATCCGGATGATGATGGGAGAAGCTGCAGAAATGGTTCTTGGAGGAAGCAGGATATCTTCGAAAAAAATTCAGGAAAAGGGATTCAAATTCTTGTATGACAATGCGGAAGATGCTATAAGAAACTGCGTCGATGGGATAAAAAACAAATAAAACAATTTTATTAACTTTTGGAGATTCATTGAAAACAAAAATTTTTTGAAATAATTTTAATGAAATTAAATTATTAATTTCTTTCTGCAAACCTTTTTTAATCAGGATTATACAAAGAATAAACAAAATTTATTCTGAAAATTTGAAAAAAAAGTTCACATTTTGAAAACTTTGTGCACGGTTTTTGTAAATCTTAGAACAGAACTCGTAAATTTTACCAAAATCTGTTACGGATCTTTGAACAATTTTTTTTCAATTGTGTTAATTACAAACTAACAAAAAAAAGACTCCGTAGCTCAGCTGGTAGAGCAAATGACTCTTAATCATTGGGTCGAGGGTTCGAGCCCCTCCGGGGTTACATGTAGAAAGATAATTAATAATTTTATTCACAATTAATTTTTTAGAAAAATGAAAAAATTTAATTTAATTGTTGTGCTTTTGATAAGTGCAAGTTTGATTTTCACTGGATGTAATTCTCTAAACAGAACTGCTAAAGGTGCACTTATTGGAACTGGTGCAGGTGCTGCTATTGGTGCCGGAATCGGTGGATTAATAGGAAAAGATGGTAAAAGCGCTGCTGTTGGTGCTGCAATCGGTGGAGCCGTAGGTGCTACTGCCGGCGCAATCATAGGAAAGAAAATGGACAAAGCTGCTGAAGAAGCTGCCCGCGTAGAAGGAGCTAAAGTAGAGACTATCGAAGACGTAAACGGTCTGAAAGCTGTTAAAGTAACTTTTGACTCCGGAATCCTGTTTGCTTTCAACTCAAGCGCACTCAATGCTGACTCAAAAACTGCTTTAACTAAATTTGCTAAAATTTTGGTTGAAAATCCTAAAATGGACATCGCAGTTCTTGGACATACTGACAACGTAGGTACTCTTGCTGCCAATCAAAAAGTTTCTCTTGACCGTGCAAAATCAGTAGCTAACTATTTGGTAGCTCAAGGTGCTGCAACTGCTCAAATGAAAACTGTAGAAGGCAGAGATTATTCAATGCCGGTTGCTTCTAACGAAACTGTAGATGGTCGCGCTCAAAACCGTCGTGTTGAAGTTTACATGTACGCTAGCGAGGAAATGATTGAAGAAGCTAAACAACAAGCCAGCTAATAAGTTAAGTATACATATTATCCTAAAAAGAGTGTCCCTTTCGGGCACTCTTTTATTTTTACAAACCGCGAACCAAGCCGAAAATTTGCACTTTTCCTTTTTAAATAGGTAATTGCAATAAATTAATGCATAATAATTTTATCATAAAGGTTTTTTTTGTAACTTTGCGCAGTTTTTAAAGTAAGGATCATGGCTAAATTTGGACAATACAATATTCCTCTTAAAGGTTTAAAAGCTGATAGCCAAACCTTTGAATTTGAATTAGATGAAAACTATTTCAAAAAAATAGACAGTCCGGAAGTTCAACGAGGTAAAGTTAAAGCCGCAGTTCTCGTTAAGAAAAAGGCAAATCTATTCGATCTTTCTTTTGACTTAAACGGAGTAATCCAGATTCCATGTGACCGTTGTCTTGACGATATGGATCAACCCATAAAGTACAAAGACAAACTGCAGGTGAAATTTGGCGAAGAATTCTCCGAAGAAGGCGATATAGTGGTTGTTCCTGAATCTGAAGGCGCAATCAACATTGCCTGGTTTTTATATGAATTTATAGTTTTGAACATCCCCATCAAGCACGTGCACGCTCCCGGAGAATGCAACAAAACGATGGTTGGAAAGCTGAAAAGACATATAACTCGTCAAAAATCTGATGACGATGACGCTGCCGATCTGGATTTTGACGATGATGAAGACATCATAACTGATGAAGTACCTACTGACCCGCGATGGGACGGTTTACAAAATATATTTGAAAACAATTAAATTATTGAAAAATGGCACATCCTAAACGCAAGCAGTCAAAACAAAGAACTGCTAAAAGAAGAACGCACGACAAAGCCAAACTACCCACATTAGCAACCTGCTCAAACTGTGGCGCTACACATATTTACCACACAGTATGCCCTGAATGCGGATACTACAGAGGTAAATTGGCTATTGAAAAAGTAGTAGCTGAATAAACAAAAACCAAAACCAAATTTTATAGAGTCAGGTAAACAAAATTTGTTTACTTGATTTTATTTTAAAAATTACCGATTAGAATGTCAAAAATACAAGCTGTAATTACCGGTATTGGTGGTTATGTACCTGAATATAAGCTGACCAACGAAGAGTTGAGCAGTATGATGGATACAAGCGACGAATGGATAACTACTCGAGTAGGCATTAAAGAAAGAAGGATTTTGAAGGACAGCTCAAAAGGTGCGTCCTATTTGGGGATTCAGGCTGTAAAAGATTTATTTTCGAAACAAAACGTTAAACCTGAAGAGATAGAAATGGTGATTTGCACCACCTCTACCCCTGACAGGATTTTTCCTTCCACGGCATCAATCATTGCCGCAGGGACCGGGATGACAAATGCGTATGCTTATGATATTCAGGCAGCGTGCACAGGTTTCATTGTTGGACTCACTGCTGCGGCTAATTTCATTGAATCCGGCAGATACAAAAAAATTCTTGTGGTTTCTACAGAAAAAATGTCGGCATCTGTGAATTACAATGACAGAGCTACTGCCCCACTTTTTGGTGATGGTGCTGGTTGTGTATTGGTTAAACCTACCACAGAAAATGTTGGTTTTATCGATTCTATCATAAAAAATGACGGAAGCGGCTTCAAACATCTTCATATGAAAGCAGGCGGCTCAGCAAAGCCTGCAAGTCACGACACAGTGGATAAACAAGAACATTTTGTTTATCAGGAAGGAATTCATGTTTTCAAAAATGCGGTAACAGACATGGCTGATGTTTCTGTTGAAATCATCAAGAAACACAAGCTAAACGTTGATGACATTGCCTGGCTGATTCCTCACCAGGCCAATTTGCGGATCATCGACGCAGTTGTAAAACGCACTGAACTGCCTTACGAAAAAGTAATCATCAACATCCAAAAATACGGCAATACTTCTTCGGCAAGTATTCCGCTCTGTCTTTGGGAATGGGAAGATAAATTCAATAAAGGCGACAACATTATCCTCACTGCTTTTGGTGCCGGATTTATATGGGGAGCACTTTATTTGAAATGGGGATATTGAGAAGACAGAAAAACGATGTTGGAAGTCTTGAGTTTTGAGAAAAAAACACAAAAAAGCCTTTTGGAAATCCCAAAAGGCTTTTTTGTGTTTTTTGTGCTTCGGTCTTTCAACTTCAACCACTTACAATGTTTTCAGGTTCAAATTCCTCCAAAGCACTTTGATACCTCCACCATCATGAATTTGCAAAGCGATTCTTCCCTGAGCTTTTCCAATTTTCTCATCGGTCAGGTCAACCATTTCTTCGCCATTGAGCCAGGTTTTCACGTTGTCACCGATTACTTGAATCCGCATGGTATTCCACTCATTTTCTTTCAGAATATTTTCTTTTTCATCCTGAATCTGCACGAGCCAGCCTCTTCCATAGGATTCGTAGATTCCTCCGGTATCATTTCCTTTTGGTGCAACTTCTACCTGCCATCCGTTTACTTTTACTTCCGGTTGGATGAATGAGCGGAAAAACACTCCTGAGTTTCCATCTGCTTCCTGTTTAAATTCAAGCGAGAGATCAAAATCTCCGTAATACTCACGAGTAGCCAAGTAGCCGTAAAGTTTTTCAGGGCCGCTTTCGCAAACAAGCAGACCATCTTTCACGTACCATTTTTCAGTACCATAAACCTCCCAACCAGTCAAATCTGTACCATTGAACAAACTTACTTCTTTTGTTTTGCGAGGAAGCTCTTTGATTTTCATATTTCTAAACCAGGCAGCTGAACCATGGTCTTGCAGGCAGATTACACCTTTTTGAGCCAACCCGTATTCTGGTGCATTTTCCCATTTACCACTATTCTTTCGAGCAAACCAGTCTTCCGTCCACGCTTCAAATTCAACTACTTTCTCACCATTTAACCAATGTTCAACATGTCCGTTGTCAAACACAACTTTAGAAGTATTCCATTCTCCGGCTGGTTTAATGACTAATTTCGTTGAATCGGCAGTGTGCATGGCGTAATCAGCAGCTGTTTTCTGCCAATCTTCCAATTTTTCAGGGAAACCGACATCATCAATCAACTGATATTCAGGTCCTGTAACGTAAGGAACATTAAATGCAGGATTTTCTATCACGTGGTAAAGCACACCGCTGTTGCCTCCTTCGGCAATTTTCCAGTCCCACGCCAATTCGAAGTTTTCATAGATTCTATCAGTCACAATGTAGCCGTTTGCATCACTGCCGCCACCTTTTGCCTGGATAGTACCATCTTTTACAAACCAAGGACCAGTGAGCGCTGTGCCATTGTAGTCACGCCATCCATCTAATGTTTTTCCATCAAAAAGAAGTTGCCAACCGTCGGATTTCTCTTTGTCTGTCAGCTTGTTGAAGTTCGAGCTTGCACATGAGCTCAATAAAAATAAACCAGCCATTCCTAAAAATACTAATTTCGTAATTTTCATGTGTAAATAATTTGTTTTTTAGTTATCACATGGAACTCGCATGTCAGATTTTCATCATCTTTGTTGAACCACCGTGTTCATGCTCGTTTCATGATAATAATTTTATGTTATGTGAATTTTGAAAAATCTCAATTGCTTACAAATTTAAGAATAAAAAACTTAGGAACCACTTCTCTTTTTAATTTCAAAACTTTTTTTCAATAAAAAACTCTATACTCATTCATTCGAACAACGGCAACACCTCTCCAACAATAAAATTACTTCCTCCGATAAATATCAAATCATCTTTATGTGAAACTTGCAAAGCTTCTTTCACAGCAGCTTCTACAGTAATATATATATTGCCTTTCAGTCCATAAACTTTCGCTTTTTCTTTTAGTTCCTCCGGACTTAAGGCTCTTTTGGTTTGCGCAGCAGTGAAGTAATATTTAGCATGTTGAGGCAAGAGTGCCAACACACCCGAAATATCCTTATCATTCACCATTCCGAAAATAAAATGAAGTTCGTTGAATTGCTGCTTTTTCAGCTGTGCAGAAATGTATTTTATCCCGTCCACATTGTGTCCGGTATCCAAAACTACGCGAGGATGGCGCATTACTGTCTGCCAGCGACCTTTCAATCCAGTCAGGCTTATCACTTTTGAAAGTCCATGCAATAAGTCATGCTTACTTATGCCAATGTTGAGTTTATTCAATTCATCTACACAAGTAAGAACTGTTGCGACATTTTTCAGCTGATAATCGCCGGTTAATCCGACTTTCAATTTTCCATACCTGGGATTATTCACAATCATACTAGTATCTTCATATCCTGAAAATTCAACTTGATGAATATCTTCCGAAAACAGGATTGGCGCATTATCCAAAGAAGCTTTTTGAATAAAAATCGGTTTCGTTTCGGGAGTAGTTTCACCAATAACGACCGGAGTTGAGGTCTTTATAATTCCTGCTTTCTCAGATGCAATTTTTTCAAGTGTATTTCCCAAAAATTCTGTATGATCAAATCCGATGTTCGTAATGACCGATAAAATCGGGTTAATGATATTCGTACTGTCCAGCCTCCCGCCGAGACCAACTTCTATCACAGCTATATCCACGTTGCAGTCGGCAAAGTATTGGAATGACATCGCCATGGTAGCTTCAAAAAAAGAGGGCTGAATTTCTTCAAAATATGCTTCATTGTCTTTTACAAAATCCACCACATATTGTTCGCTTATTTTTTTGCCGTTAACACGGATTCTTTCTCTAAAATCGACCAAATGAGGCGAGGTATACAATCCTACTTTGTAACCTGCAGCCATTAAAATCGCAGTCAGAAAATGGGAAACAGATCCTTTTCCGTTCGTTCCTGCAATATGAATAGTCTTGTATCGGTTTTGAGGATTGCCAAGCAGGCTCATCATTCTGATGGAATTTTCAAGACCGGGTTTGTAGGCAGCAGCACCAATTTGATGGAAAACCGGAAGACGGTCGTAAAGATATTGAATTGTTTCAGGATAGTTCATTTGGAGTATTTTTAATATTTCAGAGCATGACTCGAGGCAATTGCAGATATATATCAAAAAGTATTTTTTATCTTTGTATCTGGTTACAAAAATACTCAAAACGATGGAAACCCTCAAAAAAGTACGACAATTTATCGACTCAAATCAACTACTCATTGACAATGACCGAATACTTGTCGGAGTGAGCGGTGGTGCTGATTCGGTCGTGCTGCTTCACATACTTTTGAAACTCGGTTTTGAGTGCGTCGTGGCCCATTGTAATTTTCATCTTCGGGGCGAAGAGTCGATGAGGGATGAACTTTTTGTGGAAAAACTTGCTGAAAAATACAAGTTGATTTATAAAAAAACCGATTTTGACACAGTTAGGTTTGCCAAATCCAACAAAATATCCATTGAAATGGCTGCCCGCGAAATGCGTTATGCCTGGTTCAAAAAACTGGCGCCAGAAAATAAATGTCAAACCATTGCAACCGCACATCATACGGACGATTCGATTGAAACACTTCTTTTGAATATGATTCGTGGAACCGGATTGAAAGGCCTTACCGGAATAGAGCCAAGAAATGGGGATATCGTACGTCCGGTGCTTTGCTGTACCCGGAGTGAAATAGAGCAATATGCTCAAAAGAACAAACTTGAATACATTACTGATTCCACAAATTTAGCGAATGAATACAGCAGAAACAAAATCCGGAATTTGATTCTGCCCATGATGGCAGACATCAATCCGTCTGTGAAACAATCCCTGGCCGAAAACATTTCAAGATTTCGAGGATCGTGGAAGATTTATTCTGAAAAAATAGCTGAAATTGAAGCGCACATCACTTTCAACAAAGAAAATCAGACTTTTGTCGATATCGATAAACTAAAATCACAATCAGATCCTAAAACGATTCTTTTTGAAATTTTGCAAAAATATCAGTTTAACAGCGATGTGATTAGCAACATTTTTGAAGGTTTGGACAAATCCTCCGGCAAACGGTATTATTCGGACACTCACAGACTTCTCAAGGATCGTGAGCATCTGATAGTGGATGAAATCGAGCCAAATAACACGTTAGAATTTTCAATAGATGAATCCACGAAATCAATCAGCATTCCAATAAATCTGAGTTTGAATAAAAAAGCAAGAAATGAAGATTTTATAATTTCAAAAAAATCAGACAAAATTCATATTGACGCAGATAAAATAAAATTTCCACTTACTTTGCGCAAGTGGAAGAAGGGCGATAGTTTTCATCCATTCGGTATGAAAGAAAGCAAAAAATTGAGTGATTTCTTTATAAACGAAAAAATCAACAGGAATCAGAAAGAGAATATTTGGCTGTTGGTGTCTGATAATAAGATAGTTTGGATTATCGGATTAAGAATGGACGAACGTTTTAGAATCACCGAAAAAACAAAAAATATCCTGGAGATTTCATTATATCAGTAAATTCATCCAGTTTTTAATCACTTTTTACTACTTTTGTTTTGATGTACAGAAAAAAGTTGTACCTTTGCACCACGTTTTAATAATAAAACACCTCCAATCGTCCGATTGAAGTTTATTTCTACAATCATCATATTTACAAAAACTTACAGCCGTTTTCTGCGTGTGCAGAAACCTCACCGAAGTTTTTTTCTATCATTTTTTTTATGACAAATTTTAATATTTTGCAACTAAATGCGAAAGAGCTGTCTGAACTGAAGGGCATCGCAAACGAATTAGGTCTGAAAGTTGCTAGCAATGTTACAAAAGATAACCTTGTTTACGATATTTTGGACCGACAAGCTGTGGTTAATGCACAGCAAAAGTCGGCAAACGCCGAAAATAAGGCTGATAGCCGACAAAGGAGGATGAGAATTGTTCCCAAGAAAGCCGGCGAACAAAAAGTATTCAGCACACAATCCGGCGCAGTTGAGGCTCAAAAAGCAGAAAAACCTGATAAACCAGCAGTTGAAAAACCAGCAGTAAAAATTGAAAAGGTTCAAAACACCCCGAAACCGGTAGAGAAACCTGCTGAAAAACCAACAGAAAAACCTGTGGAAAATTCTCCTGAAGCAAAGGGAGAAAAAACTCAAAAACCAGCCCAAAAAGCAAAGAAAGCTCCTGCTAAAAAGACTGCTGCCACACCTGAAAAGCCTGTAGAAACAAAAGAATCCGAAGCTCCTAAAGCAGTTAAACCAGCAGAAACACCAAAACCCAAACAAATTCAAAGACAAGCTCAGAAAGTAGTAATACCAGCAGATGAGTTATTTGCTGAAGCAGATGAAACTCCGGAGAATCAAGCCGCTGTAACTTCAGAAACTACTCCTGAAACCGAAATTACCGAGCAACAGCAACAACCTGCTCAACCTCAGCAAAAAAACGCAGATACTTCAAACAAAATAAAATTCACACCTCGCCACCACGTGGAAAAAGAAAAAGGGTATGATTTTGAAGAAGTACTTGAAGGAACCGGAACACTGGAAATTTTAGCTGATGGATACGGATTTCTCCGTTCTCCGGATTACAATTACCTTTCTTCTCCCGACGATATTTACGTTTCACAATCACAAATCAAGCTTTTCGGTCTAAAAACAGGCGACACTGTAAAAGGTGCCATTCGTCCTCCGAAAGAAGGTGAAAAATATTTTCCACTCATCCGCGTATCTCAAATCAATGGCCGCAGTCCTGAATTTTTACGCGACAGAGTACCTTTTGAACACCTAACTCCGCTTTTCCCAGATGTAAAATTTACGTTGAACACAGGTAAAAACGACACGCTTTCTACACGTTTTGTTGACTTATTCTGTCCGATTGGAAAAGGACAACGTGGATTGATTGTTGCTCAGCCTAAAACTGGTAAAACCGTATTACTGAAAGAAATAGCAAATGCAATTGCAGCAAATCACCCTGAAGTGTACATGATTGTACTGCTTATTGACGAACGTCCTGAAGAGGTTACTGATATGGCTCGCAGCGTGAAAGCAGAAGTGATTTCATCTACTTTTGACGAACCGGCAGAGCGCCACGTAAAAGTAGCCAGCATGGTGCATGAAAAAGCCAAAAGAATGGTAGAGAGCGGTCAGGATGTTGTTATACTGTTAGACTCCATCACCCGTTTGGCACGTGCATACAACACAGTTTCACCTGCTTCAGGAAAAGTACTCTCGGGTGGAGTGGATGCCAATGCATTGCACAAACCAAAACGATTCTTTGGTGCTGCTCGTAATATCGAAAACGGCGGAAGCCTTACAATCATTGCTACTGCTTTGACTGAAACCGGTTCAAAAATGGACGAAGTTATTTTTGAGGAATTCAAAGGAACTGGTAACATGGAATTACAGCTTGACAGAAAATTATCCAACAAAAGAATTTTCCCGGCTGTTGATATCATGGCTTCCAGCACACGTAGAGATGACCTGTTGCTTGATCAAGATACGCTCAACCGCATGTGGATTCTTCGTCGTCATTTGTCTGATATGAATTCAATCGAAGCCATGGAATTCCTTAAAGATAAAATGGAACGGACAGAAAACAACGAAGAATTTCTTATTTCGATGAATGGATAGTTTTTTAATAGTTATGAGCTCAGAGTAATGAGCGACAGTAACGATTATTAAATTAAACAAAGACAATAAAAAAAGCCAACTTACAGAAAGTTGGCTTTTTCATTTTCATTTTTTTTGTTTTAACTAAAACTTAAAGTTCCCACGCCAAGGCACTTGCACCAAGTACAGCCGCATCGGCATCCTTGAGGGTTGAGAATAGAACTTTCACTTTTCCTTTCCAGATAGTCAGAAGATTTTTCTCCATATTTTCAACAACCGGTTTCAAGATTAAATCACCTGCTTTTGCCAAACCTCCGAAGAGAACAATGGCTTCCGGTGCACTGAATGCAACAAAATCAGATAATGCTTCGCCTAAAATTTTACCGGTATGGTTAAAAATTTCTTTGGCTACTTCATCACCGGCCATTGCAGCATCAAACACATCTTTCGATGTGATTGTATCAATTGGAATATTTCTGAGCGCGCTTGTAGTATCACTCAAATCAAGGATTTCTCGAGCAGAACGAGCCACGCCAGTAGCAGAAGTGTATGCTTCCAAACAGCCTGTACGACCGCAACCACACATGCGTCCATTGTTTCTCACAACATTCACGTGTCCAAGTTCGCCAGCAAAACCATCGTGTCCATAAACAATTTTTCCATCGATAACAATGCCGCTGCCAACTCCTGTTCCAAGGGTGATCATGATGAAGTTTTTCATTCCGCGAGCTACTCCGTAAGCCATTTCACCTACTGCAGCTGCGTTTGCATCATTGGTAATGGCTGCAGGAAGATCAAATGCTTCAGAAAGCATATCCGCAAAAGGCACCACACCTTTCCAGGGAAGATTCGGTGCAAATTCAATGTTTCCAGTATAATAGTTCCCGTTCGGACAGCCTGCACCAATTCCTTTGATTTTATCAGTACCACCAACTGAATCTATCAATTTGCCCAATTCATTTTTCAAGTCTTGAATATAAGCATTAATATCAGGATTATCGGTTTTTATTGAGCCTTTTGAGATAACATTTCCACGCGTATCTACAATACCAAACGCCGTGTTGGTGCCACCCATGTCAATTCCAACCACATAAGGTTTTTCCATTTCCATAATAAATAAGATTTAAGATTAATTAATCAACCGGAATATCTTTGTTCACATTTTTAGATCCAATTAATGCGTAGTAAAGCAAATAAGCCAAACCAGCAAAAATCACCCAATAGCTTGTCAGATAACCACCTATGTCAGCTACCCAGCCTTGAAGAGCTGGAAGAATACCACCACCGCAAACTAACACCATGAAAATTCCTGATGCAGCGGCAAGGTATTTTCCTAAACCTTCTACTGCAAGGTTGAAAATTCCACCCCACATGATAGAAGTACAAAGTCCTACTAATACGATAAACATAGCGTTAATCGGCACTTGAGCAAGTCCAAAAGATACAGCGCCTGTTGCTGAACGTTGTAGAACCGGAAGTGCAATTTCTTTTGATTCAGGAGAAAGGATAGCCAATAAAATCAGCAACAATCCTAAGGCAGAAGTTACAGTCAACATTGTTTTACTGGAAACTTTGCTTGCCAATGAAGCACCAGTCAGCCTTCCTATCAACATTAAGAACCAATAAGTACCTGCCACAAAACCAGCAGTAGTTTTACCTACCGGAGTGTCAGAAAGCCAGTAAATCATCATACCCGGAGTTCCGATTTCTACACCTACGTAAACGAAAATTGCGACTGCACCCAAAATGAAATGTCTGAATTTAAGAGCGCCAGACATCAATTGTTTCAGAGGTTCTTTTGTAGCTGCTGCATGAGGTTCTGGAATTCTAACAGCCAAAAGCACAAAAAATACTGTAGCGAAAACAGCCATAGCGATGTACATTACCGGGAACACGTCTTTGATGTTAGCTTTTGCAGCTTCTCCAATCAAAACTCCAACAAATGCAGGAGTGAAAGTGGCCATTACAGAATTGAAAGATCCACCAATCTGGATAAGTTGGTTGCCTTTATTGCCACCACCTCCCAATGTATTCAACATCGGATTGACAACAATATTCAACAAACACATAGAAAAACCGGCTACGAATGCGCCTAGCAAATAAACTCCAAATGCCGTTTCTTGTGATGCATGACCTGATAAATACTGGATTAATACACCAATAAAACCAACTGCAATTGCAATCAAAGCTGTTTTCTTATACCCTACTCTTTGAAGCATGATACCACCCGGGATTCCCATCACGGCATATGCAATGAAATTGGCAGCATTACCAAGCAGACCCTGGAAGTTAGAAACTCCAAATTGTTCTTTTAATACTTGGCCCATCGGCGCAGCAAGGTTGGTTACAAATGAGATCATCCCGAAAAGGGCAATCATCATAATGATTGGTAAAAGATAATTCTTCTTTTGAACGTTTTCTGTTGTCATAGATTTTTTTTATTAAATTTATTAAGATAGTAATTGAAGTTTTTTGCGAATTTTAGGCCAAAGATAAGAAATAATTCGTTAGTTTTTTTCAAAAATGTCTTGATATGTTATGTATTTCTCAACATTATGCAGGTTCAAACCACTATATTGCTCTTATTTGCAAAAATATGAAGAAAATCCATTATAAAAAGTGAAAATCAGGAAAAACTGCTTTTTTTTTATAATTTGTAATTTTTTTAAAAATAAATGATACAAATTGTTTGTATTATTAAAAAATACATTACTTTTGCAACTGTCTATCAAAATTGAACAAATGAAAACTTGGTTTGCATATTTTTATTTTTACTTTTACTTTACCAGGTGAGAGCAGGATAGATAATGTGTAAATTTAATTGTAAAACTTCGAATTTATTAATATGAAAAAATCCTGCTCAAGTAAAAGAGCGGGATTTTTTTTTGAACAAAAAACAACAAATTGATGAAGAGAATAGCTATACAGGGGGGTGCCGGCTCCTATCACGAAATTGCAGCTCAAGCATATTTCAGCGAAGAAAAAATAGAAATTGTGCCTTGCGAAACATTCAAGGAACTTTTCAAAGAAATGGGATCAAATGATGACCTGTTGGGCGTAATTGCAATTGAAAACACTATTGCCGGCAGTCTGTTGCAGAATCACAACCTGCTTCGCGAAAGTGGATGCCTGATTATTGGTGAATACAAACTGCGCATTTCGCACCAGTTCGCAGCATTGCCCGGACAAAAAATTGAAGACATAAAAGAAGTCCACTCCCACCCGATTGCATTGATGCAATGTGAGGATTTTCTGGACAACAATAAAAACATCATGGCGGTGGAAAGTGATGACACAGCCACGTCAGCCAAAGAAATTGCTGAGAAAAAGATTATGAGTCGCGCAGCAATTTGCAGTCGTTCTGCAGCTGAAAAATACGGTTTGGATATCCTGGAAGAAGGAATAGAAACAAATAAGCGGAATTTTACCCGTTTTCTGATCATAGCAAATCCTGATTTGGCTTACAAAATGAATCGGGGTATGGAGTTAAACAAATCTACGATCGTTTTCACCCTTCCTCACGAAGAGGGAAGTTTATCTAAGGTACTGACAATCTTATCGTTTTACAACATCAATCTTACAAAAATTCAATCACTCCCGATTATCGGCCGTGAATGGGAATATCAGTTTTACGTTGCATTAACATTCTCAAACTATGAACGTTACCGCCAGGGACTGGAAGCAATAAAACCATTGACGAGGGAATTCAAAAATCTGGGAGAATACAGGGAAGCCAAAACACCAGCCCCCTAACCTCCGAAGAGGGAATTCATAAAGCATGAATAAAAAAAACGAATACTGCAAAAAAAAACTCTTTCAAATATGAGACACTATAAAAACAACAAATCAGATAAAGCTGAAATTAACTCAGACAAGTCCAACCTCAGAGTCCCGATAGCTGTCGAGCATAGGGTGCTTCCAGCTAACCGGCTTAACAGTGTTTCGGAATATTATTTTTCGGCCAAGCTGCGTGAAATTGCAGAAATGAATTCCGGAGGGAAAAATGTACTGAATCTGGGCATCGGAAATCCCGATTTGCCACCATCTCCGGAGACAATTGAAGTGCTCAACAATGAGGCTCTAAAACCAAACGTTCACGGCTACCAAAGCTATAACGGAATTCCTGAACTGCGCAATGGTTTTGCTGAATGGTATAAAAAATGGTACAATATTGAATTAAATCCGGTAACTGAAATTCAGCCATTAATCGGCTCAAAGGAAGGCATTCTGCACATCACATTGGCTTTTGTCAATTCTGGCGACGGTGTATTGGTTCCCAATCCCGGCTATCCAACCTATCAGTCGGTCAGTCGATTGGCTGAAGCCAACGTGATTACGTATGATTTGGATGAAAAAAACGGCTGGCAACCCAATTTTGAAGTATTGGAAAAAATGGATTTATCCAATGTGAAGCTGATGTGGGTAAATTATCCGAACATGCCAACAGGAACGAACGCAACGATGGAATTATTCGAAAAATTGGTTGTTTTTGGAAAAAAACACAGCATCGTAATCTGTAATGACAATCCCTATAGCTTTATTCTCAATGATAGAAAGCTCAGCATTTTGTCAGTGGAAGGAGCCAAAGATATCTGCATTGAACTAAATTCGATGAGCAAATCTCATAATATGGCCGGCTGGCGTATGGCGATGCTCGCCAGCAACGAACAGTTTATAAAATGGGTACTGGCTGTGAAAACCAATGTGGACAGCGGCATGTTCCGACCTATGATGCTTGCAGCAGCACAAGCGCTGAAAAACTCAGAAGAATGGCATAATGAAATGAACAGCGTTTACTCAAAACGCAGGGAATTAGCCTATAAAATTATGGATATTCTGGAATGCAAATACGATAAAAACCAGGTTGGAATGTTTATCTGGGCAAAAATTCCAGCTAAATGGAATAATGCAGGCGAAATTGCCGATATAATTCTTTATGAAAAAAATGTATTCATTACACCCGGATTTATTTTCGGAAGCAATGGAGATCGATACTTACGGATTTCACTTTGCAGTCCGGAAAACATGCTCGAGGAGGTTATTGAAAGATTAAAGCCCCTCTAAATCTCCCCAAAGGGGAGACTTTATTGCTT
>CAZIRA010000008.1:37219-44317 GCA_964541615.1 uncultured Paludibacter sp. | reverse complement strand
TTAGAAAAATAACGAGTTTTTAGAATTCCCCATGATTAAAAATTATTTCAAACCTGGTCCAGCGTCAACCATGCAACGATTCCTGGATGTAGCCGATGATGGCACGGGACGATATTTTTTGGAAGGAAATGTAATGGAAGGAAACCAACCTCTCAACGAGGATAATTGGTTGGGAGTTGGAGGTAAAAATTTCAGAAATTCTCTTGTTGACACACCATTTCACTTCGATCCAATCAAAGAAGAGACAGTACAAAACGCCTGCTTATCCGTTCTCAAAAATGTTGGATGCAATTTCAAAAGAGATTCCTACGACAAAAAAACTCTTAAACACGTCAAATCCGGAAAAACTACTGCAGGTAGAAAAGGGCTGATTGATCATCCAGATGAAGTTGGTGGATGGCCGGTTTTGAAAAGCAAAAAATCACCCGTCGATTCTGACAATGACGGCATTCCTGATAGTTGGGAAAGGAAGAATGGTTTAAATCCTAACGATCCACAAGACAATAGTAAACATAATCTTAACACTGAATACACAAACATCGAAGTTTATCTGAATTCACTCTTAAAATAAAAATATTTCCATCATGAAAGCATCAATCTATCTATTGGTTCTAATTACATTCCTATCTTGCGGTGCAGGACACCAAACGGCAATCGACCGAAATGATCTGGTCAACCGAAACAACCCAAAACTGACGGCAGTTGACACACTCGGTTCACTTTCCGTTGGAAATGGCGAATTCGCTTATACCGTGGATATTACCGGTATGCAGACATTTCCCGTTGAATACAGCAAAGGCATGCCTCTGGGCACTCAGAGTCAGTGGGGATGGCACAGTTTCACAAATGTAAACGGATACAAGCACGAAGAGACTCTCAGGGAATATGATTTCGGTAGAGGAAAAACAGAGCTTTACGCAGTACAATACAACGAAAAAGGAAGACAGCAGGAAGCAGCCAATTATTTCAGAGTGAATCCGCATCGTCTCCATTTAGGTTCAGTCGGATTGGAACTCAATGATGCATCTTTGTCAGACATTAAGAATCCAGATCAGACGCTGGATATGTGGAATGGCAAGATTTCCAGCAAATTTGAAGTAAATAACACTACCTATCAGGTAGAAACTTCGGCGCATCCAAATAAGGATATGATTGCTGTAAGAGTAAAAACTGAAGGAGTAAAACCTGCAATAAAATTTCGATTCCCCTATCCTACCGGCAATCATACAGACGATGCTTCCGACTGGAATGCTATCGACAAGCATAGTTCAACCATTATACAGCAAACGGAAAATTCGGCTCTTATCAAACGTCAATTAGACACTACGGTTTATTATGTCAATGTAGAATGGGAAAACAAAGCAAAATTGACCGAGAAATACAAAAATTATTTCGTGCTTCAATCAGACGAGAATGAAATCAATTTCACAAGCCGTTTTTCGGCAGAACTGCCCGATACAAAAAATATTTCCACAATTCAGACTTTGGCTGATGCCGGAAAATTCTGGAATGACTTCTGGACAAAAGGAGCTGCAGTTGACTTTTCAGAATGTACTGATGAACGTGCTAAAGAATTGGAAAGAAGAGTGGTTTTGAGCCAGTATCTCCTTGCTATTCAATGTTCAGGATCTACTCCTCCACAGGAAACCGGTCTGACCTACAACTCATGGTACGGCAAATTCCATTTAGAAATGATCTGGTGGCATCAGGTTCAGTTTGCACTTTGGAATAGACCAGAGATGCTGGAGAGAACGCTTGGATGGTACAATATTGCCGAACCGAATGCAAAAAAAATTGCTCAAAGACAGAAATTCGATGGAGTTCGCTGGATGAAAATGACCGATCCTTCAGCCATGGAAGCACCTTCCAAAGTTGGAAGTTTTCTGATCTGGCAACAACCTCATTTTATCTATATGGCTGAATTAATTTACCGCAGTAATCCTACACAAGAAACGCTGGATAAATACGCACACCTTGTAGAAGAAACAGCCAAATTCATGTACTCATTTGCTACATATGATGAACTGGAAGGACGCTTTATTTTGAAAGGAACCATTCCGGCGCAAGAAACCCTTCGTGCTTCAGAAACGATAAATCCACCTTTTGAATTGTCTTACTGGCATTATGCTATGTCGGTGGCTCAGGAATGGAGAGAGCGCTCCGGCCAAAAAAGAAATCTGCAATGGGACGAAATGATTGACAAGCTATCGCCTCTTACCTACAATTCTGACGGACTTTATTTGGCTTCCGAAGATGCGGTAGATACGTACAAAGACATTCGATTCACATCGGATCATCCAGCCGTACTGGGTGCTGTAGGAATTCTGCCGATTAATAAATTGATTAGAAAAGACTACATGCACAACACGCTGAATTGGATTTGGGACAATTGGAACTGGGGAAAAACATGGGGCTGGGATTATCCGATGACAGCCATGAGTGCTGCTCGCCTTGGAGAACCTGAAAAAGCCGTTGGTGCACTTCTGATGGAGAAAAGAACCAATACTTACCTCGTCAACGGACATAATTACCAGGATGGCAGACTTCGTGTATATTTGCCCGGAAATGGAGGTCTGCTGACTGCAGTGGCCATGATGTGTGCCGGCTGGGATGGAAGCGAAGGAAAAAACCCTGGCTTCCCGAAAGATGGAAAATGGAAAGTGAAATGGGAAGGTTTGCAAAAAATGCCTTAAAAAAAAACCTTGCCCCTAAAAGGGAAATAATTGCTTATATTTCGGGAAAAATATAATAGAATTAGTTTCATCAGCAAAATAATTCAAAATTTTGGAATGGTTTATAAAATAAAAATAGCAGTTTTAGGTCTGTTGATTGCAGTAGCAAATCTTATTATTGCACAGCCACTAACATCTATCAACGAAGGCAAACACCTACAAGAAAGGACATTGCGATACAGTCCTGACGGCGAAGATTTTGTCATTGTTAACGGAAAAAACAAGTTTAATCGTGCATTGTATGGTGGAAATACAGGCTTCAGGCTCGAAACCGGCGATGTTCCTGAATTTGCTTTTTACCTTCCCAGAATGGGTGGAAATCTAACTTTTTCCATTTCCAAAGGATTAAAAACAATCCAGCTCAACAATGCTGAAAAAATTGAAACCCGCTACCGTCCGGGAAAAAGGATTTACAGCATTTCCGATCCAATCCTGGAAAATGGCAAAATCATTATCGAAGCGATTGCACTCTATGATACCGAAGGAGCTGTTTGGAAGATTATTTCCGAAAATGTACCCAAAAACATTCAGTTGAACTGGCGGTTTGGCGGAGCATCGAACACCCGTTTTTCACGTGAAGGCGATATGGGAGTCGATCCTGTTGATGCGTTCGACTTGAAAACGCAGTACTGCAAGGGTAACAAATATTCAATCACTAAAAACAAATTTCATCTGACTTTCGGACCGGAAAACAGCTTGAATTTATACGGAATTTTCCCTGAAAAATCTAAATTAAAAAAGGATGGACTACCGGCATTAAATGGTTCTGTAAAGTTAAAGAAAGAGCAATTTATCTACATTGGCAGAGAAAATACCATTAAACAAAACCAATTAAAAGCAAAATTTGATGTTGCAGAAAAAACCCGAAGTGAGTTAGCTTCCCGAATCATGTTCAACACTCCTGATCCCTATTTCAACACCATTGGAGGAGCACTGGCTATTGCTGCAGATGCTATTTGGGACGGCGAAGTCTGGCTTCATGGTGCTATTGGCTGGCGCATGCAATTGACGGGCTGGAGAGCCGGTTATACAGGAGATTTCCTCGGTTGGCACGACCGTGCGCGTACTCATTTTGACAACTTTGCAGCAAGCCAGGTTACAGAAGTTCCCCAAACCATTCCGCATCCGGCTCAGGATAAAGAATTGAATTTGGCACGTTCTGAAAAGACGTGGGGCACGCCGCAGTACAGCAACGGATACATTTGCCGAAATCCGAACCGCCCCAACCAGATGCACCATTACAACATGAATTTGTGCTACATCGATGAGCTGCTATGGCACTTGAATTGGACAGGAGATTTGGAATATGCACGAAAAATGTGGCCTGTTATTACCCGCCATTTGACATGGGAAAAAATGAATTACGATCCCGATAACGACGGACTTTATGATGCCTACGCCTGTATTTGGGCGAGTGATGCTCTCTATTACAACAGTGGTGCGGTTACTCATTCCACAGCGTACAATTACCGTTCTTTCAAAATGGCGGCAATGATTGCTGAAAAAATCGGCGAAAATGCGGAACCTTATCGTTTGGAAGCAGAAAAAATTGGAAAAGCTGTTGAAAAAACGCTTTGGTTGAAAAACAGAGGACATTGGGCTGAATACAAAGACTTTATGGGACTGCAAAGACTGCACGAAAGCGCAGCAGTATGGTCTATCTATCATGCAATTGACAGTGAGGTTGGAGATAACTTCAACTGGTATCAGGCTACACAATATATCGACAACGAGATTCCGCACATTCCGGTTGTTGCTAAAGGACTAAAAGACGAAGGATATCAGACCATATCCACCACCAACTGGTTTCCATATTCCTGGAGCATCAATAACGTAGCTTTTGCCGAAGTAATGCACACGGCGCTCTCCTATTTTCAAGCCGGAAGAAGTGAAAAAGGGTTCAATCTGCTTAAAAGTTCGGTGTTGGATGGGATGTATCTGGGCGGAAGTCCCGGTAATTTCGGACAGGTGAGCTTTTACGATGCGGCACGCGGTGAGAGCTACCGCGATTTTGCTGATCCGATAGGTGTTGCCTCGCGTGTATTTGTGCAGGGACTTTATGGGATTAATCCCGATGCTCTGAATAAAAGATTGTTGATCAAGCCCGGATTTCCTCAAAGCTGGGATTTTGCACAACTGAAAACTCCGGATATTTCCTTTGACTTCAAAAGAACATGGAACGAAAATCTATTAGAAATATTTCAAATTGCAATAGATTTAGACAATATAGAATCACTGGAATTGCAAATTCCTGCACAGACCGATCGAATAAAAAACATAACAGCAAATGGTAAAACGGTGAATTGGGAAGTAAACCAAAAATCTATTGGGAAACCGATGATAAATATACATCTGCAGATCAGAAAAGGCATTTCGTCAGAGATTAAAATAGAATGGGCCGGCGAGAAAATTTCTAATGAAATTGCTGAAAAAAAGACCTGCAAAATCGGAGAAAAATTGGATTTTTCGAACGGATACAACATCGTTGAAATCTTCGACCCGCAGGAAGTTCTGGAAAATGCTGAAATAATAAATTCAAACCGATTGACGGGTAAAATCGTTGGAAAATCACAGTTTCATTCTGTTTTCATCAAGAACAAATCGGGTGAGATGACTTGGTGGATGCCAATAAATATCAAAAATGAAAGGGATGAAAGAAACAAAACACCCAATTTCTCCAGAGTTGTTTCTGCCAAGTGCGAACCTGTAAATATTGATAATTACTTCAATTCATCAGTAACCGATATTTTTAAAAATCAATATCTTACGCCCCGTTCGCCTTACACAACGCTGCAACTGCCTACGCAAGGAATTGGAGAATGGTGTCACCCAAAAATGACCGCCGAGATTAATGATGCCGGAATGAGAAATAAGGTTCAAAACGACCTGCTTGAAACTCCGTTCGGATTCAGTTTCAGAACGCCAAAAGCAGGTAAAAACATCGTTTTCACATCGCTTTGGGACAATTATCCGAACAAAATCGACCTTCCGCTTTCAGGCAAGGCTTCAAACGCTTATTTGTTGATGGCAGGAAGCACTAACCACATGCAGTGCCACATAGCAAATGGTACGGTGACCATATTTTATAAAGATGAAAGTTCTGAAAACATTGATTTAGTAAATCCTGACAACTGGTGCCCGATTGAGCAGGATTATTTTGTGGATAATTACGCCTTCAAAATCAAGAGAGAAAGACCTTACCGCCTTCATCTGAATTCCGGATTGGTTTCCAACAACCTGGAAAAAGATCTTAAAATCAGAGGTGTATACGGAAGAGCAATCGATGGCGGAGCAGGAGTTCTTCTCGATATACCGCTGGATAAATCGAAAGAATTAAGTCATTTAACATTGACCACATTATCCAACGATGTAGTAATCGGAATTATGTCTGTAACGCTACAAAGACCATAAAAAAGATGAAACGGTTCAACACAGAAATCTGGACAATCAGCTTTTTTTTCCTTTTTGCTTTAGCAATTACGGCGCAGGAAAAAGAAATCAATCACAGCAACGACGATATCTCGGATTTTTGTAAAAGTCTGACACCTGTCGGGAGGATACTTGAAACTGATGATTATTATGTGTGGTGCGTGGCGCCCATTTATGATGAAGACGGCAAAGTGCATGTTTTCTATTCCCGCTGGCCATCAAAATACGGAATGGGTGGATGGATTCACAAATCGGAAATCGCCCACGCAATAGCTGACAAACCCGAGGGACCATACACACATGTTGAAACGGTTCTGGCTCCAAGACCGGGATTTTGGGATGCAACTACGTGTCACAATCCTCATATCCAGAAGATTGGAAAGAAATACTATCTGTTTTATATGGGCAACAGCAACGGAAAAACCGACACGAAAAGAATCGGAGTGGCAGTTGCAAAATCACTAAACGGACCTTGGAAACGACCGAAAAAGCCTTTACTGGAAGTGTCTGAAAAAGGAAGTTGGGATGATCACTGCACCACAAATCCGGCATTTTTGAAGCATCCAAACGGTCAAAACTGGCTTTACTATAAATCGTGGAACGACAGCGCCTATGTTTCTGAAAAAGGTTCAATACGAGGAAACCGGAAATACGGTCTGGCAATTTCAAATAAAATTACCGGAAGTTACAAGAAATACGATGGAAATCCTATTGTCGATTTCTCAAGTTTTGGTAATAACAGGCAGGTTGAAGATGCGTATGTATGGTATGAAAACGGTATTTTCAAAATGCTGATGCGCGATATGGGATTTTTTGACCACACAGTCGGCCTCTATGTTGAATCAAAAGATGGAATCAATTGGGGTAAACCCAAAATCGGCTGGTTCGGAGCAGAACATTATATTTCAGAACCGCCTGCACCAAGCCATTTGAAGCG
>CAZIRA010000008.1:0-37119 GCA_964541615.1 uncultured Paludibacter sp. | reverse complement strand
GGTTCGGAGCAGAACATTATATTTCAGAACCGCCTGCACCAAGCCATTTGAAGCGCTACGGCAGATTTGAAAGACCACAGTTGCTGATGAAAGACGGACATCCTACCTACATGTTCAATGCCATGCAGGGCGGAAAATTTCAGACTGCTTCGGGATTTGTATTTAAGATATCCCAATAAACGGCATTCAATTGATCTGCAAACAATTAGATTAAATACATTCACTTCTAAATGTTGAATAAAAAACAAAATATGAAAAAAACGAGGATACTTTTGCCGGTAATTTTATTTGCATTTTTGTTGCAAAATTTTTCTGTGCAAGCAAAAAAGATTGACAAAGAAACCTACCTGAAATATGCACAATGGTTTGCCGATTCTGAAATGAAACGATTCCCTGAAGCATATCAGCTGGACCACGGGAAACGACTATTTTTTGGATATTCGCAGGGAGTAGGAACGCTGGCTATGCTCAAAATGTGGAAACATACGGGCGATGACAAGTACTTCAACTATGTGGAGCAATGGGCTGATTCTCTGATAGCTAATGATGGTTCCATTCATCTTTATCAGGTTGAAACTTATAACATTGACTACATCAACTCGGGCAAAGTTTTATTTGATCTTTATAAAAAAACCAAAAACGAGAAGTACAGAATGGCGATGGATCTGCTTGTCAATCAGATGAAACATCATCCTCGCACATTGGAAGGCGGATATTGGCACAAATTGATATATCAGCATCAAATCTGGCTCGACGGACTGTACATGGCATCGCCATTTTTGGCACAATACGGAAAAACATTTGACAAAACCGAGTGGATCGATGAAGCCGTTAAGCAGTTTACGATTTGTCAGAAAAACACATATGACTCAAAGACCGGACTTTACCATCACGCCTGGGACGAAAGCAAATCACAGCGCTGGGCAAATCCTGAAACCGGACATTCTCCCAATTTTTGGGGAAGAAGCATCGGATGGTGGTACATGGCTATGGTTGACGTGCTGGATTATATCCCTGAAAATCACCCCGGAAGGGCAAAAATCATTGGTTGGATTCAGGGATTAGCCGAAGTTCTGCCCAAGTATCAGGATAAAAACGGGCTTTGGTATCAGGTGCTCGACCAGCCTACCCGTGAAGGAAATTATCCGGAAGCATCCGTCACTACTCAGTTTATGTATTCCTATGCAAAAGCCGTGAACAAAGGCTATATCGACAAAAAGTATAAAAAAATTGCTGAAAAAGCCTTTAACGGTTTGAAAAAAGAATTAATAACGGAAAATTCTGATGGTACACTCACCTTGACCAGATGCTGTCAGGTTGGTGGATTGGGAGGAAATCCGTACCGCGACGGAAGTTTTGAATATTATATCAATGAAAAAATTCGCGATAACGATGCAAAAGCAACCGGACCGTTTATTATGGGATGCCTGGAACTGGGAGGCGCAAGCTATTGAAAAATCATAAAACTAAGTATAATATAAAATCCAAATTCCATTTTTCAAAAAAACATATCACAATGAAAACATTTAATTGGTTATTTTCAATCGGCTTACTGTTCGGCGCCATCTTCACAGCCAAATCGCAGGATACAAGGGAGAGATTTTATTATTATGAAATTTTGGAACCGCGCCACGAACCGAAACCAAAAGTGAACGGATTTGCAACCGAAAAAATCAAGGAAAACCTGAATCGTGGGCTGACAGCTGTTTTAGCTGAAAACGGAAAAGCAGTTTATTTGAGCTGGAGATTGCTGGATTCAGACAATGCAGGCGTTTGTTTCAATGTTTTCAGAAAATCGAATAATAAAACAATCAAACTCAACAAAAAACCAATTTCTGTGACGTGTGATTTTGTTGATACGAAACCACTTGCCAACGCAAGTTATTGGGTTGAGCCTGTTCTGAAAAGCAAATCAAAGATTAAAATCAACGAGGATGAAAAAGTTAAAGTGATTTTGAATGAGCTAAAAAACTACACTTCCATCAAAATCAACGATGACGAGCGTGTTGGAAAAATCGGTATAGGCGATTTGAACGGAGATGGAAAGCCGGATTTTGTGGTACGCACACCTTCCAGCAACGTCGATCCAGGTACAGCACCTGACACAACAGGAATCACGTTCAAAATCTCCGCTTATCTTCATGACGGCACTTTTCTTTGGACTCATGATTTAGGATTGGGCATTGAGCCGGGCATTTGGTATTCGCCATATTTGGTTTTTGATCTGAACGGAGATGGAAAAGCGGAAGTTGCTCTGAAAACAGCCGGAAACGATTATGTACGAAATTACAGAGGACGAATTGCAGGAGGAAGCGAATTCCTGACCGTGCTGGATGGTATGACCGGAATGGTTATTTCTCAAGTGCCCTGGCCTAAACGGAATTTCAGATACGGAGACGTAAACAGGCAAAACAGAAATCAGATTGGGATAGCATATCTCGATGGAAAAACGCCCAGTTTGCTGGCATTAAGAGGCACTTACAAGTTAATGGTGGTTGATGCCTGGCAACTGAATGGCAATAAACTGGAGAAACTCTGGCACTGGGATGGCGACGAAGAAAATCCGATTGTAAGAAGCATGGGAGCGCACAATATGGTTGCTGCGGATGTTGACGGCGATGGTCGTGACGAAATTCTGCTCGGCTCCTGCATGCTTGATGACGACGGCACTCTGCTTTGGTCGTCCGGGTTGGGACACAGCGATAAAGCTTATTTGACAAAACTACATCCTGACAATGAGGGAATGCAGGTGTTTTTAGCCATAGAACCCTACAGAACAGACGGAAGAGGAGTTTGTGTACTTGATGCAAAAACCGGAGCGCAAATCTGGGGAATAAATCAACCGACTTACCACGTTGGTGATGGTATGGTAACCGATTTCGATCCAAAAAGTCCGGGTTTGGAATGTTTTGCCAGTGAAGACAGAAAAGGCGGAAGTACTGAAAAGTATTTATTCGATTCGAAAGGGAAAAAACTCAACACTACGGATGATGAAGTTCCCGGAGCAAGAAACTGGGTTTGGTGGGATGGAGATTTGCTGAGAGAAACTTTCAAAGGCGACGACAACCGCTGGGGTGCCGGTTCTAATGGTTTTTCGCAAATAATCTGGAAATGGAACGACAAAGATTTAACCGACGAAATTCTTGGAAACATTCTCATGATTGTGGATTTAGATGGCGACTGGCGAGAAGAAGTGATTACAGCTTTAAGAGGAGAAATCAGAATATACCGGACAAATATTCCAGCCAAAGACAGACGCACAACTCTGCTTCAAGATCCGGTCTACAGGAGCTACATCACCCACCGAAGCATGGGATATCCGCAATCGCCGGTACCTTCGTTTTATTTAGGAGAGTAGGAAAAAAATAATAACTAAAAATATCAATTCAAATGAAAAAAATTCTTAGCATTACATTTTTAATTCTGATCGCATTTAGTTTAAATGCGCAAGATCAGAAAACAGCATGGAAAAAGACGTATCCTAAGATTCTGAAAAACATCAAAGCACCCAAATTCAAAAATGCTAATTACAACATAAAAGATTTTGGGGCAGTGGCAAACGACAATTCTGTCCTCAACACAGAAGCTATCAACAGAGCCATAGCGACATGCAGTTTGAACGGCGGTGGAAAGGTTATTGTACCTGCCGGGACTTGGTTTACTGCTCCGATTACCTTGAAAAGTAACGTTAATCTACACCTCGAGGAGGGTTCCACCATTCTTTTCACAACCGATCCGAAGTACTATCCCACCGTATTGACACGCTGGGAAGGGATGGATTGCTACAATCTGCAACCGCTCGTGTATGCTTATGGTGAAACAAACATTGCAATTACCGGGAAAGGCGTTTTGGATGGAAATTCTTCCAATGACAACTGGTGGAAAAAATGCGGTGCAGTAAGATTTGGATGGAAAGAGGGTGATATATCTCAACGCACCGGACGACCGAAATTGATGCAGTGGAACAATGAGAAACTACCGGTTTCAAAGCGAATACTGACAGAAAATGATGGAATGAGACCGCAGATGATTAACTTTTATCTTTGTAAAAATGTATTGATTGAAGGTGTAAAAATCCTAAGATCACCTTTCTGGGTTATTCATCCATTGCTTTGTGACAATGTAATCGTTCGTGGCGTTCACGTTGAAAATGACGGACCGAACGGTGATGGTTGCGACCCTGAATCATGTACAAATGTGCTGATTGAAGATTGCTTTTTCAATACCGGCGACGACTGCATTGCCATCAAATCTGGCAGAAATAACGACGGACGCCTGTGGTCAAGACCGAGCGAAAACATTATCGTTCGCAACTGCCTGATGCAAAACGGGCACGGCGGCGTTGTAATCGGAAGTGAGATTTCCGGAGGATACAACAATCTTTTTGTTGAAAACTGCAAAATGGACAGCCCGCTTCTTGATCGGGTAATTCGGATAAAAACCAACACGCTTCGCGGTGGAACCATCGAAAATATATTCGTAAGAAACGTGGAAGTAGGCGAATGCAAAGAAGCTGTCTTACATATTAATCTGCTTTACGAACCTCGTGAAATCGGAGAAAGAGGCTTTATTCCAACTATCCGAAATATCAATCTGGATAATGTTACTTCGCAAAAAAGCCAGTACGGAGTCTTTGTTGATGGACTTCCCGATCAAACGACTGTATTTGACATCAATGTTAGCAACAGCAATTTTAACGGCGTAAAAAACGGCAACAGATTTACAGGTTTGATTGAAAATGTAAAATTTGATAACTTACGAATCAACGGCGAACTGATAAGCAGTAATCCTTTGGCAAAATAAGTGCATTTATCAACATCAACACAACAAAAACTCCGCAACAGGTAAATTCCATTGCGGAGTTTTTGTTGGAATTTTAACCTCCTTACTTCCTCATCAGCACTTTCAATACACTCTCTGAAACAGGGAAAGCCGATCCATGCCTGATTCCACGAGGGAATGAAACGGATTCAGAAACATCCTCCCAATCGGTCATGTTTTTTGAGCGGACTGCACCGTATTTCCGATCGCGGTACTTGTCAAAATAGACATACACATATTCTCCTACTTGAAGCGGAGTGGGTCCTTCTGCCCAGTATTTACCGGTAATAGGTGGTGAAACTTTGGTTGGAAAACCGTCGGGTTTTGAATGTTTTACCACACGAATGTTTTTTTCCGGTGGATTTGAATTTTCATTTTTAACAAAAAGATAATAACTCCCGTCCTTTTCCATCATAGCACCGTCAATAACACTGAACCCGGGGTTGAAATACACTTTTGTTTCACTGAAAGTTTCAAAATCTTTTGTTGTCACATAAAACTGCCTGTGGTTCAATCCTTTTTCGCTTTCAGAAGTCGGTATTTCCGGAAACATTCCCGGAACCGTGGAAGCCCAGAAAATGTAAAATTCCTTTGTTTTTTTATCGTAAAACAGCTCGGGAGCCCAGGTATTTCTTGTTCCTTCAAACTTCTCCATTACCGGAATATTTTTTTGCTTCGACCACGTTATCAAATCCTTTGATGAAGCGTATCCCAAACCCTGATCCCACCATCCGGAAGTCCAAACCATGTGGAAAATGCCGTTATCATCCTGAACGATGCTCGGATCTCGCATCAATTTATCTTTCCCTATCTCAGGTTTCAAAAGAATCGAATCATTCTTCAGCGCTTCCCATTTCAATCCGTCGTAGCTGTATGCCAGATGAAGTCCATCGCCGTTTCCTTTGAAATAAGAGAAAAGATAAACATGCTCGGATTGAGGAAGCACAGAATTCAGCGAGTAACCTGGATCAAACGGCTTCAAATGCTCGCTAATTCCTTTCAATTTTAATTCTTTTATACCTTCAGCAACAAAATAAGCAACCTGCTTCGCTCCTTTTTCCATCATGTGCGTATCATCTTTCAGACCGTCAGGCTTCGCTTTGTCCACTCCGGGTTCCACCCACCTGTAATAAGGTATGGATGCTTTATCTCCCAAAACAGTGACGAAATCGTTGGTTTTTTGGTTAACGTCAATCAGGCAAACGTTCATCTCTTTTGCCAGATGTCTCATCATTACCGGATAGCCTTTCAGGCGGTCATCTACAAGATTTCCGTTGACAAAAGTCCTCATCACCATCGAGGTCAGGAGTACAGGTGTTGCTTTTTTACTTCGTACATCCTGGATCATTTTGGTCAGATTGGCTTTGTAGTCTGCTAAAGATGCATGTCTTTCCGGACGTGTGGAAGCATCATTATGCCCAAACTGGATAAAAACAAAATCGCCTTTTCTAACTTCTGAAATCAACTTATCCCATCGTCCCTCATTCAGAAAAGTTTTGGTGCTTCTTCCGCCAATCGCATGATTCACTACCTCAACATTTTCGTTCAGAAAATCAGGAAGCATCTGCCCCCACCCTTTTATCAAGCCATCGCGGTCTTCCCGATAAGTTTGAGCGGTGGAATCTCCGGCAATGAAAATTCTTACTTTTTTGGACGAAGTGGTAAAGCTTGTAAGTGCTAAAATCAACACAAATGACAGTAGATATCTATACAGAGTTTTATTCATCAAAAATTCATTTTTTTTGTTTAACAATCTATTTCAACTAATTATTCTTTCCAAACCGTAACTCCGGCCTTAGGTACCGATTTCGTTCCAACAATAAACTTCGTATTATTCGTTACGGGCAGTACATAAGCGTTGTCTCCATAATTTACAGCAATACCAAATCCATCACGATATTCAATGTGCAGACCTTCCGGTAAATCTAAAAGCGGAATATTCAGATTTTTATAAAGTTTTTTCAATACATCTTTTTCCAATTTTCCATCACTGGAATCTACACCGATGTATGTAACCGTTCCTTTTCCCAATTTACGGGAGATTACTGCTGAACTTCCTGCGTAAAAATCGCCTTCATAAACCGCCCAGGTTTCCGTATTTTTTTCAGGAATAAAAATTTCTCCCCAGCTTGTCCAGGGATATTTATTTCCATCAAAAGAGACATTGTCCGGATGATGAGGCAAAAGCAGATCGTAAAAATCGAGTTTCGCTCCTATTAATGAGTAAATTTTCCCGGCAAAGGGAGCTTCAAAAAGCTGTCCCATTCTGTTTTTATGACCGGTTCTTGCAGAGAGGACCAGGTTGCCACCTTTTTCAACATATTCTTTCCAACGGGCCACCAGCGTTTCGTCAATCATTTCAAAAGCCGGTGCAACCATTACTTTGTACTTCGAAAAATCATCTCTTTCATCGATAAAATCGACCGGAGCACCCGAACTTTTCAGCGCTTTGTAATACTTATCCACGTGTTTTTCAGTGTTCCATTCGGTTGTCTGACGGTTTCTCTCCATTTCCCAGGCGTTTTCGTGGCTGTAAAGAATGCCCGTCCTGCGATTTTCATATTCCTTCGGATTGCCGGCTGAAGGATTGTACTCTTTGCGAAGTTTTTTAATTTCATCCATGAATTGGACAAACTCTGCTCCACCTTTAGAAGTGGTAACGCCGTCTGGTCCGACGATTCCGTAATGATACAGCTCTGTTCCGAAAATCGGCTGGCGGAAACGGTAGGTGCAGGTAAATTTACTTCCTCCTGCAAACACGTGCCACAGCCACAAACGAACAGCTCCGGGATATGGTTGCGGATTGATTTTGCCCCAATTTACCTGCCCGGGCTGAAGCTCCATTACGCCGTAAACTCCATCTACGGTGCGGAAAAAATCATTTGCTTTGGCGATACGCTCCACATGACCCAGTCGGTAACTTTTATCACCTTCACCAAATTTTTCCCCATACACCATGTAGCGCGTGTAGGAATGAAAATCCAATTCGTCGATGTGTCTGAGATGCCCGTCCCAATACTCTGGAATCAGGTTTGTAGTAACCCATTGCTCCGGATTTGAGTATTTTCGAATGGTTTTTGTCTGTTCATTCAGGAATGAAATAGTTTCTTCTGTCGAAAAGCGGTAATAGTCAAGTATTTGGTGCGAATTCATAAACATTTGCGACAGCTTTGGAATGTTTATTTCTGAAAAATCGGAATAAACCTGACTCCAAAATCTGGTACCCCAAGCCTTATTCAGAGCATCGATACCGCTGTATTTATTTTTCACCCAATCCCGAAATCGGTTTTGAGCATCAGCTCCAAAATCATGATGAGGACGAGGTTCGTTGTCAAGTTGCCAGCCCATTATTCGCTTGTCTTTTCCATAATGCTGAGCCAGTTTTTCGATCATTTTCATGGAATATTCCCGATAGAAATTGTTTGAAAAAGAAGGATGCTGGCGTGCTCCGTGATCCATTTTTGTGCCGTCTTCACGCTGAATCAGCACATCGGGATGTTTTCTGACCAACCACACAGGCGGTGTAGCCGTAGAAGTGCACATGATCACTTTCAAGCCTTGCTCCGAAGCCAGATCAACAGCTTTATCGAGCCACGCAAAATCATAAACTCCTTCTTTTGGTTCGAGCATCGCCCAGGCAAATTCCGCAAAATGGACAAACTCAAAACCAAGCTCTTTCATTTTTATAAAATCACGTTTCCACTGCGAATCATCCCAATGTTCAGGGTAGTAATATGCCCCGACTTCCGTTAATTTTGCCGGATCAAAAAATCGGTTCGGATTCTTGTCTTGAGCACTCAGATTAACGTTTATAACATTTAAAGATATTACAATGAATAGTAATAAAACGGTTTTTTTCATGTGTAAATAATTTGTTTTTTAGTTGTCACATGGAACTCGCATGTCAGATTTTCATCCTCTTTGTTGAACCACCGTGTTCATGCTCGTTTCATGAATTGATGTTTTTTGGCTAAAAAGTCTACATTTCTTTTAATTAACAATTCTGCTGTCCAGCCCACATATAACCACAGGTCCTAACAACCCCGAAGGCGAGGTTTCCCATTTATCATAGAATGTTTTCTTATAGTTGAGGTCTACAAAGTTAATTTCATTGAAAATACGCCATTCCACGCCTCGCTTATCGTAGTCGGAAATTCGGTTGGCTGGCAGATTCGTCACATCCACTTCCAGCAGATTTTCGCCTGCTTTCAGGTATTTTCCGATGTTTGTTTTGAATGGAACGGCAAACAAAGTCGAAACTTCTTTTCCGTTTAATCGAACCCGGGCACTTTCTCTCACATCACCCAGATCAAGTTGATACTCGGCAGATGAGAGGTCGTTGATGGTAAATTTCGTGCTGTAGCGGGCTGTTCCCATATTTTTCACTGCATTTTGGTGGTTGAGTTTTGTCCATGAAATCAGTTTTCCAGTTTTGTAAACTCCGGGCACAGCAGGCTCACTTTCGATAAATGATATTTCCCAGTTGTCATTCAATTCAATTTTCTGATTGTTTTGTACAAAATATTTCCATGGTTCAACCTCAATATTTTTATCGTTAAATGTTTTCAAAATGATAGATTGACCTGGTTCAAGTTCGATGAAAACTTCCGTATTGCCGTTGTTATTACGCACATTTGCTTTACCGGAAGTTTCTGTCATTGGATCAAAAAACATAGCTGATTTTGCTTCTACGGCTATCGGGACCCATGTTTTAATCGGGTTATTCGTCAGTAAAGTAAAGAAATAGTGGTAGCCGGATTCGTTTTTACGGCGAATATACTGGCCTTTGAATTCTTTCGAAAATTTCTCACCTTCAATTCCGGCAATTGTTAAAATTTCATCGTAATTGCTACCGGTAATGATTAATCCTTTCCCGAATTTATTAACCTTTGACTGAACGAAATCTGTTTCAGGCATTTTCCCAAAAACTTTTTTCAGACTTTTCTGTCTTTTTTCAACATTTTTCAGTCCGGGAACGCCCTCGGGATATTTTTCCACAAAAATAATTTTTCCACCCTGACTGGCTAAATCTGACAGTTTTTGAGCAGTTTCAACCGGCAGAAATCTCGTTGCAGGCATTACCAGTGCTTTGAAAGTTGCACCTCCGGTAGTTTTTATCAATCCATTTTCCACAGTGGCAGACATGATGTATTTATCTGAAATGTAGTCTACGTCACGCCCGCTCTCGCGGATTTTTTCTACGGTTGTATAGAATTTCGGCAGTCGTCCGCGCAGTCCGTGAATCCCAAAAGCGAAATAATAGTTGGTTTGCTGCTCATACCAAATATCATAAACCGGGAAATAAACCAGCAGATCGTTATCCGGTTCGCCATACTGTAAAAAAGACTGAACACGCGTGATGTAGGAGTAAAATGCAGGTGCATCTTTCCAAATCGAATTGGTTGGCGACATATTTACAGAAGCATAAAACAGCCATCCCGGCCATGGAGCTTCTTTTGGTGAATAGGGCGTTCCGTGGAAAAACACGTGGTTCACACCCGAAGTGAAAACCTGATCTATTTCAGTCTTGCATTGCGACAGCGAAGTCCTGAAATGCTCCGTGAGCCAGGTGAAGGTCTCAGAAGAGGTGTATTTTTTACCGGTAATGTGCGCTGCAGAACTCGCCATTTTAAGCGTAACGGGATCTCCGTCGTTCTTTTTGCGTAATGAATCGTATCTCAATCCGGGAACATCAAAATCTGAAATACCGAAAATTTCACATTCAGGAATGTTCACGGCAGCGTAAAGATCGATGATATTTGCAGGCGAACCGTGAGCCTGGTTTCGGGTGATTGCACCGTGTGAATTTGCCCAGTTGGTCCATTGTTCAGTAAAGTCAGTCAGCAACATTTCGCCCAAAGTTTCCCGATAATCCGAAACAACACGGCAGGAAATGTCAGTTTTGCCTTTCGCGAGCAGCTCAGGAAGATAATTTTCAAGCTTGTACCCTCTTCTTTTCTCAAATTCTTCGAGCAGTGCAGGAGTCCAGTCTGCATTATACACTTCGTAGGAGTCGTTGAAAAATGAGTTTGGGAATGGCGTGTTTTCGCGGGCAAAGGCTTTGTCATACTTATTCAGGTAATTTCTGACGGCGCTTTTACTGAAGTGGTCCATCACATATCCGTGACCACCAGGTGCAGACCGTTTTACTTCCTGGAAAGTTTTCCCAACAAACAGAGCAATCAATTTCCACTCGCCTTTGGGAACTTTCCAGGTAAAAGTGCCATCTTGCGCCACCAAACGAGTCAGATCCAGTTTTTTGCCTTTGTCAGAATAAGCCATCAATCGGGAAAGGTAAGCCGCTTTTTTCTGCCGGACGTCATCCACTGTAATTTGCAATTTCATATTTTCGCCTCCTTTAGCCGAATATTCCTGGAAAATTGCTTTTGTGGCAGCATCTTCCACCGTCACTTCCGGTCCTCCAAAAGGCCATCCGGTTCCGGTATTCATGTCCACTTTCATCCCCATATTTTTGGAAACGGTTTCGGTGTGAGCCAGCATGTTCATCCATTCCGGAGACAAATAATCGATGTATTTATCATCGCCATTCTGAACGCCGTAGATAGGAGTGATTTCTGTACCGCCGATTCCTGCTTTACCTAATTCGGTAATATTATACGTCAGGTTGTCTTTATCAACTGCGCTACCAAGCCACCACCAGCGTGTCCAGGGTTTTGATTCGGTGGTAATTTCAGGCCATGATGTATCAGAAGCCGAAACACTAAAAGTAACTGCTAAAAGAAGGAAAAGAAATGCAATAAGCTGTTTCATGATATAGAATCTTTGAATATTAATTTTTTACTGTTTACCTGATGACGTTAGGTTTCAATTCATCCGGTGCATCTCTCGTAATGGTCATATCCAGCCACTCTCCGCGTTTTTTGGTCAGGTTGTCAATTACTTCCAAAGTTACTTCATTTTCAGGTAAAAAAAGGTTCGAATTCATATAATTCAGAATCGAATATCGTAGTTGCCTTGCTACGAATCTTCTTTCTAAGTCATTTTGGATATCGGCACTGCTCACAATTATTTTTCCAATGCCAATTTTAGCTTCGAAAAGCATGGCTAATCTACGGTTTATAAACCAGGTATCGATCGGTTGAACTATCGGGCGGAATGATTTCGGGAAATCTGTCAATTCCATTACATCGGCTCTATGTGCCAATTCCCACCACTGAAGACTGGAATAATAATCCGTTGGAAAATCACGGAAAAGGGGGTGAAAATCGTTGATTAGAATGCCTGTGGTGTGTGGAGGACGCATTTTGAACCACGAAGTATTCCAAAACGCAGGCGTGAAATGTTGTACCACATCCTTACCCTGAGTCACTTTTCCGGCCAACTGCAGAAGGACAGAGCCACCATTTTTCAAAACCGACTTTGCTTTATCATCCATACTATTTGTGATATAAATGGCAGTTGTGTCCACTTGCTGAAGCGTGTTTGGATATACCCAAAAATCCCAATTGTTGGAAGTGTCTGTACCATTTAGTCTGACTTCAAAATTGTATTTTCCGGCTTTCTTTGCAAAATCCAACGGTAACAAAACCACTCCAAGTTGCTGACATTCACCAATCTGAATATCTTTCGACTGTAAATTCCCTGTGGCAATTAATTTTCCGAACTGATCTTTTACCGACCATTCTGTTTGCTGATTTTTCAGAATATCCTGACCAAAATGTGAGATTTCTATGGCTGCTTTGAATGCTTCGTTGTTTTTAAAAATAAACCGTTCCATTTTGGCTAATAAAACCGTCGGAGCACAAAATTTTCTGAATTCTTCTGCATTGATATACCCTTTTTCTTCCCAAAATGCATTCAAAAGTCCCACCAAAGCAGTTCCCTGACCGGAATAATCGTTCAAAGCCAGCAGCTGGAATCCGGCATATCCGGGTGTGCGCAGCGTACGTTCGATTTCGTGCTTGTAGCTCAACGTCTGCAATTTTCCGGAAGCCATCAGAAAATCCTGAGCCTGATCCCCCATTCCGCGGTCATTCAAGTCTTCCTGAAACAGTTCAAAATTGCGGGCTTTCATCACACCGGTGTATTTTTTTATCTCTGTAAAATCCGGAAAAACACACCATTGACCTGTTTCGTGCGACACAAATGGTTGACCGACTGTATCAATTTTCTCTGAAAAATTCGAATAAGATTCTGGTCTTCTGCCCCATTCCAGTCCGCGAGCTCCGGCTTTTACGTGATACTGACTGGCCGGTTGCCAGGCCCAGCTGCCACCGACGGATGCACCGGTGTACACTCTGCGGGGGTCTTTTTCTTTCCAGTAGTTAACGAATTTTGAAACCCAGGCTACCCAGCGTCCGCGCGGCTCATTCCCGATTGCAAACATGGTGAATGACGGATAATTTCCGTATTGTTTTACGATTTTCTGTGCTTCCTCCCACAGATAATTATCGACCGGACGGCCATCTCCGAGCGACGAACCGTGATTCGGCCAGCTTGGACCTTCGGGCTGCAAATAGAAACCAACTAAATCTGCTGCTTCCATCGCTGCTTCGGGCGGACAATACGAGTGAAATCGCATGTGATTCAGTCCGAAACTTTTACAGATTTGAAAGACACGTTCCCAGGATTCAACATCCATCGGTGCATAGCCGGTAAGTGGAAAAACACAGTTTTCTACCGTTCCCCGAAGCATTGTTTTTCTACCGTTGATATAGAAATATTTTCCTTCAATGGTTAATTCCCGCATTCCAAATCGGGTTTCGCGCGTGTCGGTTCCCTGTTTGGTTTTTACAGTTGCGGCAAGTTTGTATAAATTTGGATTGAACTCATCCCAGGTGAGGAAATCATTTCCCATCGGGAGTTCAATTTCAACGAATGTACTGTTTTCGGCAGATTTGAAAGGAGCTGAAACAGATGGTACTTTGTGTATTTTATTAGAATTGTAGCTTTCTGAATTCAACGTTACAACTCCAGATGATGCTCCCTGAATATTTATTTTTACAACAGCTTTCTTGTTTTTTACATCCGGAAAAACTTGTATGTCTTCGATAAATGTCTTCGGCATCGACTGAAGTTCCATTCTACCCACAATTCCATTCCAGTTTCCTTGAGTTTGGTCGGTAATGCTGTGTGAATCTTTCCCTACATCAATGTCTTTTGTCCGGTTATCAATGCAAAGTGTGATTTGGTTTTTCCCCTTTTTTAAAAATCCGGAAATATCAAACTCATGAGGAACTGAGAGCGAATTCTGCATTCCAACTTCCTGATTGTTAATCCAAAGCCGTGTTTCGTAGTGTGGACGTTCGAGGTATAAAACCACGCGGTCATTTTTCCAATCGGCAGGAATTATCACATCTTTTTGATACCAGGCGGGTCCTACATAATATTTCACAGGAGTAAGCCAAAACGGAAGTTTCAGCTTTTCCTGCTGACGGTATTTTTCCAATCTAGGATTGAAGAAAAATGTGCTGTCGTAAATACTCGCTGTCCATTGCGTATTCAATGTTACATCATCACCCTTGCGGTTTTCAGCCATCGAACCCGGAAGATGGATATTGTCCCGCAACGTTTTTGAAAACCATTTTTCGATTATACCTACGTCGTTTCTGTCGATGTCAAAACGCCATTTTCCTGAAAGGTCGATGGTCTTGTTCTGAGCGAATCCAATGGATGAAAAAATCAAAATTGCAAATAAAATAGCACTTTTAAGAATGTTGTTGTTCATGAGTATTGTATGATAATTAAACCTGTTTTTAGATTATTACTGGCTATTGTTTGATTAACTTATGCATAAAAACTGCTCCTTCAATATTTGTAATTCTCAGCAAATAAATTCCTGAAGGTAATGAGGCGGTATTCAACTTTATTTGACCGAAAGCTATTTGCTCTGATTTGACAATTTCTCTTGCCCCATTTGAATTAAACAGCTCGACAATTATCGATGATGCATCTTCATTTTCAATAGAAATATTACAAAAATCATCAACAGGCTGTGGATAGATATCAACTAACGACGCATCAATTCTTTTTACGCCTGATATCGTTTTTACGGCAATTATTCCTTCGCTGATTCGGCTTGTATCCCAAACCAGATTTGCTCCGGGAGCTTCTGGAACGATGGCTGAGAAATTTCCATTGATTGTAGCTGCATCGAGAAATTTAAACTCCATTCCATTAGACCAAACCAAACCGCCCAAATTCCGCATATCCAGCGTGCCGTTCAAGTAGAGAATGCCTCCTACTTTCAACTTGTCGTTTGATGTTTTATTTGCCTTAATTATGGCGGTGGAATTAGCTGTGAGTGTCAGGTTTTTATCTACACTTAATGTCCCAATTCCGGTTTCTGTAGCTCCTGGTCTGACTGATGATGTGTTACTCATGATCAAATTGCCACCGATTGTTCCCGTACCCATAATCAAAGCGTCATTGGTTACGCTTACATTTCCTGTTCCTGTAGCACTTCCAGAAGTATTTACGACAGACAAAGTTCCCTGAGAAATAGTAGTTCCGCCCGTGTAGAGATTACTTCCGGATAAAAATAGTGTACCTGTACCTGTTTTTGTAAGTTTTCCTCCACCTTCACCAATTATACCGCTATAGGTAGTGTTTAGATTTTTTGCGCCAATAATGTATGTATTGATTCCGTGCATATTTCCTGAACCACTTAACGCGCCAAATGTAACCGTCTGAGCTGAAGTTGAACTTCCTCCATTACTTGCACACGACACACCAGTGCCACTTCCTAAATCTACGTGAACATTCACCATATTTCTGGCATCCGTATTATTTAATCGAATATCCCGACCGGTGAAATTAACTCTGCCGGTGAAACCGCTCCAGTTGTTATTAAAATCACTTCGCACATACGGTGCGTTGATTGTCAGCGTACCTGATCCGGAAATTTTGTTATTCAGTATCCAGCGTGAAGGTAAATTCCAAACGGCTGATTTCCCTTCGGGAACGATGATTTCATTCGTCCATGGTCCCGTAATTGTCGTAGTATTTACATCATACATCTGCAAAACCCCACCTTCCAAGGTAATTTTTGCAGTGCCAAAAGCAGTTTTATTTCCATTAGCAGAACCCGATATCAACTTACCACTTTTCACGTATATCTGCTTAAAATTGTTTTCTCCGCTCAAAGTAAGATTGCCTAATCCTGAAACTTCCAGCGAAATATCTGTTCCTGAAATGTTTCCACTTATGAACACACTGTTGGAGGAAACAGGATTGTCAACTGTCAGTTTTCCAACCACTTGCATATTTCGATCGGTGGACATCGCAGCTGTAGTCTGAAGTGTAGCATTTGTCATTTTCCAGTTGACAGCATCGCTTGAAGAGGCACCAATGGAACTTGGGAGACCGCCGTTTTTGAGTGATGAAACTGTCAAAATTCCATCAGAAAAATCAATTCCTCCTGTAAAACTGTTTTCCAGCATCAACAGTGAAACTTTTCCTGATCCGGTCTTCTTAATACCTCCATCACCTGAGATAACGCCTGTTCCGCTCAAAGAATAGGTTGTTTCATTGTTAAACTCAAGTCCGGCAACCGGCATGGATTCAGAAAGGATGATGGTTTTTCTTGATGCGTTGTCGTTGAAATAAACTTTATCACCCGGAACAAAAAAATCTGCTGTGCCATTGTTGATGAAATTTTTCGTTTGAAAATTCCAACTACTGTTTTCATTTCCCGACCATGTAACCACGCCAGCTGAACGTGCTTCCGAGAGGACAAGTTTAATTTTATTTTGTTCGAAAAGCAGTATGAAAGGTATTCCTTCTAATCCTCGAACTTTGAAATTATCTGCAGTTGCATTGGTAATTCCGGAATAGGTTATCAATGTTAGCGTATCTTCCTGAATGGGCGAAATTTGATTGAAAACAAATGAGTGATTATTTCCGGTAACTAAAAAATCACCTAAAATTATCAAACTGTCGTTTTTTATCGGATTTGTTTGATCAATATCAAAGTGGAGATTATTTCTGCCCGGGAAATCTACATTTCCAACTATTGTTAAATTTCCAAGATGCTCACCATTTCCGGCCTCTATTCGTCCACCTTCAACATTTAATCCTGTTTCAAAAGTTACTCCGTTATTCAATTTTCCGTTTCCGCCAATTATTCCACGGGCATTTACATGAACAGGACTTGCAAGTGTTCCATTTACAAATAATCGTCCTTCAGAAATTCGTGTGATACCCGTATAATCATGATTTCCATTCAGAACAGCATTTCCTTGAAGGGATTTAATCAACTCCATTTCACCGGTCAATTTACCGTTTCCATTGAATGTATAATCATATCCTTTTGGATTAATAATCCAAACACGGCTCGGTGACATATCGTTTGTAATCGTAAAGGTGCTTCCACCTCCTCGAATATCGAACATTATGCTCTTTCCATCCGAATAATTGGCAGGAACATCGTCATTCCCAATCCAACCTGTTCCGTAAAAATAAAGATCTGCTTGCTGTACAGGCGCAATCGGGGGTAACGGCATATCAGCAGCCATGTAAAAATCAACGTCAGCAGTTTGATAGTAACCTCTTGCTGTAGTCTGACCACGATAGGCAGGATTTTGCATCAGGCAATATTGACGGTGATTTGTTACTTCCCACGTACTCACAACCGCAAAACCGGAAGCATCTCTGCGTGGCAAAATCATCTCCTCGCGCCAGTCGCCAATCATATCGCCCCAGAAAGCAGCGCGTTTTCCGTACATGGCTGTTAAGTAATAATCACCACCTTCTGCATAAAAATTTGGGAAATCACGTGAAAATCCACTTCCATTGTAATATTGAAGAAATAGGTTAAATCCATTCCCATCTGCACTTGCAACATGCCAACGACTTAAATCTGGCCCCCACCAAAGTGGTTCGCACGGGAAAACCCCTGTTCCGCCGGTCGCATTTCCGCTGGCATCGTACATGGTAAATCCATTCATGGTTGACCAAAATTGCATTCCGCGTCTTTTGGTATCGAATGCTCCACAAGTACTCCTTCCAACATCGCCTACAGAAGCCATGTAAAATCCTTTTAAGATTTCACCGGTTGCAGCGTCATTCAGTCCCATTCCCATAATATTGGATTGCTGGATAAAAAAGTGCTCTAATCCGGGTCTGTCGGGATCAACATCAGCCAGAGTTTGGCGGTCACCGTGTGCAATTCCCGGAACATAATAAAGCACCGAGCCATCATGATCAAACGCGTAAGATTGTTCAATAAATTCATCTTTTCCGTCCCCATCAACATCGGCTACACGAACATTGTGACCGTCGTATTGTGTATTTTCTTTTTGGAATCGACTCGACCACTCTCTCACAAGACTTCCGTTTTTAAGACTTACGGCGTCAATTGCGCCAATAAAACGTCCATCGGCTAACCGGCTTTTATATTGATATAGTAAAGATGGATTGATTCCATCTAAGTATGCGATGACAAACCGTCCATTGATGTTTTTCCATTTGTCGGTTCGTGTGTTTTGCAGTTCTGTAAAACGTGCCAATTCTATTTTATCAATCAAATTGCCTGTCTGCCCATTAACGATAGCAATCCATTGCGGAGCAGAACCAATAGAATGGTTGTAGTTGTGAACCGTTCCATCCGAGTTTTTAATCTGTTGTCCGTTGGGAAAAACCGCTCCTTCGCTCACCACCAGCATTACCTCAGCAAATCCGTCTCCATCCATATCATACGCTGTTACCATATCGCCTGCTCCGTCAGCAATCTTGAGATTTGTCCCAATTTTGATACGCCACATAAACTCACCTTCGCTCGTATAAGCTTCAACAAATGGAGATGCGTAATCCACAGCATCGGAACCTTCTTCATCTGTCACTGCTCCATAATTTTGTCTATCAATTACAAAATCAAATTTACCATCACCATTCAAATCTGCAGGCCAGCAGAACTTCATATTCATGCGGAGTCCATCATACTCTGGAGAAGGCAGTGGTTGATAGTTGATATCTTTTACTATTCGAGTAGCGGGGAGGTTGGCTTTCAGATTCCAGGAGCCACTTTCATCGTCTTCAATCCCGTTAATTACAGGTTTGACAAATATTCGGGAAGGAACACTTAAACCTGTTCCAGATACGTTCCAAAGGAAATTAGTTGCACCAGCAATGGGCGAACTATTTAGTTTTGTGACATTTGAACCAACTTCGCGATAGACATTGAATGAAATCTCTTCAGGATCGGTTGCAAAATAGCGCCAGGAAATATAGAGTTGGCTATTGCTTTTCGCCATTACCACCACACCACGATCCATTTTTTCCATTTTTCGCTGGGCAAGCAATAAGGTATTACTCAGGAAAGGTGAGATAATAAGTACTAATATCAGTATTGTATAATGTCGATTTTTCATTTTAGAATTAGGTATTGAAATATGAACTGTCAGATTTTAAAGTTATGAAATGAGATCATAGAATTTTGCAAAACTCGTATTAATAATTTGAAAAACTTACTGATACCATGCTACCATTCGGATCAAAATCAAAAATTGTTTTTTCTGGAGAAACTGGTTGGAATGGAAGAGTTTTTTTTCCCTGCTTTACCGATTTTATTTTTTTCTTTTGAGTGTTTACAACCATCGTGAGTTCTTCTGTATATAAGTTTTTATCCAACGGATGACTGGGAGTAATCTTGATTTTCTTTCTCTTTGAAGAAATATCCAACCGGATGCAATCGCGCTCTTTTTCATAAGCGGCTATTTCCCTGAAAGTGCCTACCCAGATTATATCTTCCTGTGCTTTCACTTTCTCGAGATGTCTCCAAAAAACAGCCGGAAATCTGAATGCATCGTATCCATAGGATATTCCGTGTGTCATTCCGACTCCCCATTCGCCTCTTTCAATCAACTCGCTTACCCATTTTTCCAACGATTCATCCGTGGATTTGGAACCGATGGAACGCTGAAACATGCGCGTTCCTACCCTATTCTCAGACGCCAAACGAACTGCTTCGTCGTTTTTTGAATTATATGCGTAACAGTAGGTTACCGGCATTACTCCTGTTTTTAGGAAAATAATGCTGTCGTTCTTTCTGATTTCCTCAATGATCTCTTCGCGGGTAATCCGGTTTAAATTTTTGTGCGACCATCCGTGGTTAGAAATTTCATGACCACGTTCTGCCATCTCTTTCAGCTGTGCCCATGTAGCGCGTGTAGTATCGGTAATTTGCTGTTCATTTTTCTGGTGCGTGGTTCCATTCACCCAAAATGTTCCTCGGAAACCGTGCTTTTCGAGTTCCGGAGCAGCAACGGTGTAATGTTCCACATACCCGTCGTCAAATGTATAGCTGATGGCAGCAGGTTTGTTGCCTTTGAACTTTGCAATTTTTACCAGCTGATTTTCAGCTATTTGCGCATTCAGCCAACCAAAGGAAACTGCAAGGAATAGAATAGAAAAAAGAAATTTTTTCATAACGGATATTTTTTCACTTCGCTTTCAGCACCACGATTCCGTGTTTTGGAATAGTAAATGAACGGCTCTTTCCAAGTTTTCCGATGTTTTTGTGCTCCCACAAATCGCGTAGACTGCTTTTTTCACTCATACCAATTTTATTGGGAGTAAGATCGATGGTTTCTTCCTTTCCACCACGATTCATAAGTGCTACAGCAATGGATTTACCGTTTTTACCAAGTTTTTTCACCCAGATTTCCACATTTCCTTCTCGTGAATAACGCTGTGCCTGTTTAAATCCTACATCCTGATTCAGAGCAATGAGTTCTTTGTTTGTCAAAATCTCGATGGTTTCCTTGCTCATATTCCGGAGATCGTTTCCGGCCAGGAGCGGAGAATTCATCATGCACCACATCGAAAAATGAGTTTTATCCTCATCGTATGTCATTCCACGACCAACCTGAAGCATATCCATATCGTTGTAGTGGCCTGCCGAAGCATATTTATGAAGGTCGGCATTCAGGTCGATAATTTCCAGGATAGAAGAGAAATTTTCCCTGATATCGCCCGATATCCGCCAGGAATCGGATAATTTTATCGCCCATTCACCCGGAAATTGCCACCGGCAGATATTAAACACGATATCGGGATCTATAGCTTTTACGGTACGAATGATTTTGGTGTATTCAGTTTCTTCATCCAGGTTCATCCAGTTGCCGCCACACCAATCCACTTTCAGAAAATCAAATTTCCATTCGTTGAAAAACAGGTAGCAATCCTGCTCCACGTGTCCGTACATGCCCACACCTATTCCGTTGGGATCGTTGTCGTACTTCGATCCGCAGGTATTTTTTCCCGCATCTGAATATATTCCGGCTTTCAGTTTTTTGCTGTGGATATAATCGGTCAGCGCCCTCATTCCCGAGGGGAATTTCCGGGTATCAATCAGCAGATTTCCATCCGCATCGCGCCCGCCAAAGTAACCGTCGTCAATGTTGATAAAACGATAACCGGCATCGTACATGCCTGAGTTTATCATTGCATCCGCCTGTTCCCGTATCATTTTTTCATCAATATGGATATGAAAATGGTTCCAGCTGCTCCAGCCCATGATGGGTGGCTTTTGAGCAGACAACGACACTGAACAGATTAAAAGTACCGAAAGAAAAGCTGTTTTTATTTTTAATGAAATACTCATTTTATTTACGATTTACGATTTCTCATTCTTAATTACTTTACTATTTAACTAATCAGCTAATCACTCTTAAGTCCCCTGGCGTTTATCCCGCAACGCGGGAGGGGAATTAGGGGGCTATTTAACTACAACTCCACTCCATTCACCATTACGTTTTTCACCGTTACACTTTCAAAATAATCTTTTTCAATTTTGGGTCGGTTATCGGTTTTTACTTTCAAGTTTTCGAATGTGAAGTTGGACAGAATGTATTTGTCCGAATCCTGGACATCAAAGAAGGTGTTGCAGGTCACATCGATATTTCTCATAATTACGTTAGCAGAGCGGGATGCAGGAGGTGTATCCTGTCCTTTCAGATCAAAAAACTGTGTCCAGGGACGGATAGAAATGAATTTTCCGGCATTCCCCTGAATGTTTTCTACCGTGATGAACTCGTAATTTTGCGGTGTATCGGGACGCATTTTCAGGTGAAGAATGATGTTTGCACCATCCACTTTGCTGTTTCTGAAAATAATATTGCGGTTGTGTATAGATTCGCTTCCGCACGTCAGTGCACTGTGGCAGAATCCGTACGTATTGTCCTCAATCACAATGTTATAGTTGCCGCCGTTGTTTGGATCTTTATCAGAAACCGGTCCTTTTCCACCCTTCAAAGCAATGGCGTCGTCATTTACCGACATGTAGCAGTTTTTCACCAATACATTTTTGCAAACATCAATGTCAATGGCATCGGTACTTGGAGATTTTACGGGTTCTTTCGGAGAAATAATGGTCAAATTCAGAAGTTTCAGGTTATTGCATTTGTAGTAGTGCGATGTCCAGAACGGTGAATCTTTCAGCGTAACGCCTGAAAGCTGTACATCGTTGCTATTGGAAATGTAGATAAGGCGCGGGCGCATCTCGTCCTTGTTAGTGCACTTCGGATTCCACGAACGCCTGAGCCAGAATGCTTTCCAAAAACGGAGGCCGTTTCCATCGATTGTTCCACTTCCGGAAATGGTAAAACCATCTACGCGGTCGGCGTTGATTAATGCAGGGAAATATTTACAGGTTTCTCCTTCTATTCGGGTTTCCATCACCGGAAAGTCACTGATATCGTCACTTCCTTTCAAGACTGCTCCTTTTTCCAGGAAAAGATGCGTTTTAGGTTTGAAGAAGAGTGCGCTGGTATGAAAAACTCCTTTTGGGACAATAATTACACCGCCGCCTTCATTTGCCGCTTTGTCAATTACGGCTTGCAACTGCTTGGTCTGTAATTCGATGCTGTTTTTCTTAACTCCGTGCTTGGTGACAATGTATTGATTTCCCAGCGTTTTGTAATTTACAATTTCTGTCTGTCGGAACCAATCCGGAATGGGCGTACCGTCAGGGAATAAATCTGCCGCATTTCCATTCACGCTGAATAAAAATGCGAATAACAATAATACTGTCTGCTTTAATGTTCTCATAGCTATTTTTTTGGTAATAATTATTTTTTCAAAACTACAATTTTTTCGATGTTTACATACGAATCAAAACTTCCAAAGCGAGCTTTTGACTTATCTGTCCAGGCAGGGACTATTCCGGTAGCTTCCACTTTGAGCGTATATGTTCCATTTGGGAGATTCGGGCTGACATATCGAATTCCTTTATTCAGAACTTTACTGTAAAAGTCAACTAATGAGAATGTTGCCACTTTTCCTTTTTTATCGGAAATGGTTATCCTCGCATAACCGCCTTGATCATTGGCTTCTCCTGAGAGCGCGATTTTTTTCCCTTTAAAATTCAGCAGAAATGATGAGCCTTTTTCTTTGGATGAAATACCTTCGTTTGATACATCCCAGGTCAATTTATTGGCAAATTTCAGTTTATTGAATCTGATACTTTTCCAATCTTTTAGCAGATTTTCTTCTTGCATCGTTTTCGGATTCCAGGCATTCCAATACTCTGGAATTGAAATTTTTTCTCCTTCCACCATTATCGGCAACCACACGTAAGTAGCTGCTGAAGCCTGGTGCGGGAAAGACCAGCGATCGCCCATGTACATCGGAATCGTGTCATTTCCACGAATTAACGGCTGCACAAATGTTGTCTGAGAATAATGCGTTAGACTTCCTTCTGGCGCAAAAAGTCCCTGACGAGTCCAGGGTCCTTCGATTTTTGGCGAAGTGAAGTAGAAATTATCGTTTTTCTCCCAACTTGTCAGGCCCGAAAAAAGCATGAAATAAATCCCGTTTTTCTTAAACATGGCGGGTGATTCTCCCGATTTTGGTAAACCATTGAGAATTCTTTCTTCTGCCGAATGATAATCTTGACTCAAACGATAGATAATTCCATGATGAATAAGCAGATAACCCGTTCCATCAGAATCCTGAAATGTGCCCATATCCCAACGGCGAATCGGTTTTCCTTCATGCAAAAGAGGTCCTTGAAATTCGTAATCCCCGGCTATGGTTTTACTCGTTGCATACCCAATGTGCGGATCTTTATAACCCATATCATCAGCATGCATATACATCACATATTCGCCTGTCGAAGGGCATTTCATCACTTTTACCCGTTCTCCTACCCGATTCGGACCAAGAATTCCGTCTTTTTGAACACGAAGCACTACATTTTCAAATTTCCAGTTTACCAAATCATCCGACGAATAGCAGCTGAAACCCGGAAATGCATTGGTTTCATCCGATTTCCATTCTCCAAAAAGATAGTATTTTCCACTTTCCTCTACAATGCAAGCTCCATGTGCATTGACAATATTTCCATTGTTGTCAAACCAGGGAATACCGTTTACGATTAAATGGTCTTCGCTTTTAGCATGAACAACAAGCATGCTTAACAAAAATACAGAACAGAGTACTTTCAAAACCTTCATATAATTATTTTCTAAAAACATCTAAATTCCACTCATCCATCCATTCCAGATAAGGCACATCATTTTCAAACTTAATGGGGAGCCACAGATACCGGCCGTCAATCGGACGTCTTGGGTGCCACATATCTGCCATGAAAAGGTACGCATCTTCTTTTCCGTGGATTTTCTGAATAAACGTGCTCTGTCCACCAAACGTAATTTCGGATTTTTCGCCACGACATGGATTTCCGTGCTGTTTCCAGGGTCCCCAGATGGAGTTCGAGGAAAACATCCTCGCTTCGTTCGGGTCCCACCCCGTACAGCCGGAAGTGATCATCCAGTAAATCCCTTTACGTTTAAAAATTGCCGGTGCTTCGTTGTGTCCTCCCGGAGCTACACGGACATATTTTCCGGTATGAGAAATAAAATCATCCGTAAGCTCTGCTATGTGCAGGGTCAGATTTTCTTCCGAAGAATAAATGTGATACGCTTTTCCGTCGTCGTCCACGTAAAGAGTCATGTCTCTTGACATCTGACCGGTTTTTAAATCCCGTTGGATCAAATATCCGTTTTCAACTGCTTTTCTCCAAGTGGGCGTCCACCATTTTTCGGTATCTTCTTTTTTGAAAGTCAATTTCTGAAAACTTTCGGGCATATCAAACGGAAGTTTTCCAGAATTTACTCTGCCGGATTTAATAAAAGTGTATGGTCCAGTCACTTTATCACTGACTGCAACGCCCGCTCTTGCAGCTGCATAACCTTGTCCTTTCAGTTCGAGGTGAAACCACATAACGTATTTCCCGGTTTTGGGATTATAAATTACTTTCGGACGTTCAATGACGCTTCCGTTTACTATATCGTTTTTTTCATCTTCAGAAACTGCCAGCGCAACTCCTTCTTTTGTCCAGTTCATCAAATCGGTGGAGGAATAGCACGTAACTCCTACATGCGCCGCATTTGATCTTTCTCCTTTATGTTCGCCATACCAGTAATATTTTCCATTGTCATACAATAATCCTCCGCCGTGAGCATTGATGTGGATTCCTTCGTTGTCCGGCCAGATTTTCCCGGGTTTGAATGATTTTTGGACATACGACTGCTTTTGATTATCGATCTGCTGCTGTGTTTGATAAACTCTGACATAATCAATTTCGTACTTCATCGGAAATGCACTTAAATCTGGCTCGCCGCCGTGCTGACCGCCGATAGCGAGATTCAGCAAAAGATAGTGAGGCTGCTTGAACGGATTGGAAAAATCCCCGAGACTTCCGTTGATTGTTTCCGAAAGCGGAATTTCATTGAGAAGTTCATCGTCCAGGTAAAGTTTGATGCTGTTTTCGTCCCATTCCATTCTCCAGATATGGAATTTTTCACCCCAATTTTTATCTTTTGCAGTGAAACGGGAAAACGGGACAGCTTTTGAATTCCATTTGGCGTTGTATCGTGTTTCGGTGCCACACGCCGCATTAGCAAGAATATGTGGCACATTGTTGATTCGGTAATACTCCATGATGTCAATCTCACCACACGAAGGCCACTCCATGGAAGTGCCCAGTGTCCAGATTGCAGGCCAGGCACCACTTTCGAGCGGTATTTTAGCTTTTATTTCGAACCTTCCGTACTGAAATTCCTTTTTTCCGATGGTTTTGATAGATGAGGAAGTAAATTCGATAAACTCCCGGTTTTGACGCCAATTATTCCTGTCTTTCGAGTAGATCGGATTTGGTTTTTTCTCCTTTCTTGCTTCGATTACAAGCACGTCGTTTTTGCAGGCGGCATTTTCTTCCTGATACCATTGAAGCTCGTTGTTTCGTACAAATCCCCTTTCAAAACTCCAAAATTCGGGATTAGGAGCTCCGTCAATATTAAATTCGTCGCTCCAAACCAATTTGTATTCATCAGTGCCCAATGCAACAGGCATTCCCAAACACATTAATATTATCGATAACAAAAGTGTCTTTTTCATCGTTAATAATTTGTTTTTTAGTTGTCGCATGTAACTCGCATATCAATTTTCATCTGAATTGGCGAATGCTTGCGTTCATGCTCGTTTCATGTGTTTATAATTTAATTTTAACACTAAGGTCAGATAGCTTGTCCCGATTTATCGGGAGAACACGCCCTGCAATTTTTCCCTTGTGTGTCATCCGTCAGTTGACGGATTGGCATGGATGTTTCATGTGTCCTTAAACTATTTAGCTGTCAATCCAAATTCAGATAAATATTATTCCATTCCAACCAATTCCACCGTACTATTTTCAAGAACGCTGACTGTTGGCTCTTCAATCAAAAAATCACCATTTTCATAACTTACTCCGGCCTCTTTCTGAAAATAAATCAGATCATTTTTGGGCAAAGGTAAAATTTTCAATGCCAGTTCCCTTCCTGAAATTTCATCAGCAAAATACTTCAGATTCACATCAAACGGTTTCCCATTATAGAAATTATCGGTAAGCAGTTTTTCGCCGGAATAAAACCTTGCAACATCACCTTTATACGCAAAACGAAGCGTAATATTTCGCAGATTATCAGGATTTTTTGGCAGTGTAATTTTCCAAACAGAGGCTTTGTTAAAATCTTCGTCATTCGGCATTGCTGCCACTCCACGGCTACCCAATGAAATAGTTCTAAGTGGCTGTTCAACGTTTTTTATTTTGGAAAAACCGACCTTGATAGATTTGTTTTTTGATTTTTGAACTTTGTATCTTGTGAAAATACCGTTGGAGGTAGATCTTACGTTTCTTCCGTTGAATTTCACCAATTTTGGTGACGGAAAAACAGAAACTTCAAACTTCCACTCTGAACCTTCTAATTCTATTTTATTTTTTTCAATGGTCAGTCCATTGTTTGTCAAAAATAAACGTTGTTTCCCGTTAAATTCGCCCTTCCAGAGGTTCAGTGAAGTTCTTTCATCCAACAGTACGATATTGATCTGCATGTTTCCGGCGTTTTTCAATTGAATTACAGGAGATGTTCCTGTTGATAATTCATCTAATACTATCTGATTACCAACCATTTTACTATTCCCACTTATGCTTTCAACAACAACATTTTTATCAAAAACAAATTCAGCTGGGATGCCATCTATCTGAGAAAAAACATAGGTTGAAACTCCCGATTCCTCAATTATAGAGATAGGTTGCGCAGTTGCATAATGTAACAATACACCATTTAAACTCAGGTTGAAAGGGAAATAGAAACTTTTGCCACTCGGAATAGTAATAGGCGTTGTTGGAAATTCAATTCTTTCATCCGGAAGATTTAATTGGAATTTTGTATCCGGCTTAGCTGACAGCGTTTTCATCCGCTCGTAATTATTGACAAAAACATAGCCGCTTTTGCCGTTGCTTCTGACTGACCAACGCACCTTTGAATCATTTTCCGGGTTCATTTCACCATCTTCCGGAAAATGCGGACTCATTAGAGCCAGTTCTTCACCAAAATCCTGCAAAAACAAATGCAGCTTCCTCAACATATGGTAATGCGGATTGATTTGACCAAACTCACCGAGAGGCGCCTGGAAATCGTAGGTTTCCACAGGCAGGTCATTGTGATTCGTAAAACTTGTTCCTTGATTTTCGCTGAGCGTAGTGAGCTTTCCATCCGGATTGTTGCCTCCGTGATACATGTAGTATCCGGGCAGATTGCTTCCCGAACCCACTTTTATCAATGCCAGCGAGTAAATATCCTGAGGGTGAATGTTGATTCTGCGGTGGTAGCTGGTCATCATGCCGCCGCCCAGCTCACAGGTGAAAAACGGATAGCCGAGATCGTTTGGATTGTCTTTGTCGTCTTGTTTCGGCAACTGTTCGGTGGCAATTACGGTAGAATTTCTAAAGGAACGGAACTGAAACGCTTTCTTGTAATCGCCGGGCATATCGGTCAAATTTCTGTCCCAAAATCCATCCACGTAGTCTCCGTAAAGCGGAATTATTTCACCGTAAGGAACGGGAGTAGCTAATTTTGGCCAGCCTGTGCGTGTGTAAATCGGCACATCGAAACCCAGTTCTAGAGCGATATTTTTCAGCGTCATCAGGTGCGTTCCTCTGCCTCGATATTCGTTGTCAAGCTGTATACCTATGACAGGGCCGCCATCTTTCCAAAGCATTCCTTCGGCTTTTTTGAAAACCTGTGAGTACCATTTTTTTACATGTTCAAGATAAGCAGGATTGTCATCTCGCAATCTGATTCCGCTGCTGACAAGCCATTCCGGAAATCCGCCGTCGCGCACTTCGCCGTGGCACCAGGGGCCTATTCTAAGTACTAGCGGAAAATCAAGCTCTTTGCACGTTTGTATAAACTTACGCAAATCACGCTGCCCGCTCCAGTCAAATTCGTTCTCAATTTCTTCATGATGAATCCAAAAAACATAGGTTGCAACAATGGTCAGTCCTCCGGCACGCATTTTCAGCAATTCTTTTTTCCACTCCGATTCTTTAACGCGCGAAAAATGGATTTCTCCCATGACGGGGGTTATCGGTTTTCCATTAAGAATCATGCTGTTTGAGCCGACTTCAATAATATCTCCGGCAGGGTTTGTATTTGCTCCTAATTTGAAAATATTGGAATTGGAAATTTTTGTTGTTGTCGGGATGTTGATTTGACAAAAGTTATTTTGGCTTTCTACTTGTCCAAAAGAAATCAGAACAAACAAAGCAAGTATGTGCAAAAAGTGTTTCATGGTTTTATTTCTTCGATTTCAAGGTGACAAAAACGTAATCTTTAAATTCATATCCGCGAAAAGTCACTTTCAATTCTATCTTCGTCATTTTCTCAAGCGGAATGTCTTTTCCTGTGACTTTTCTGGAACTTTGAGTGCCACCAACCGACCATTCGTATGAATCATAAATGTCATCTGCATCCAAAGTTACATGATCAGATTCTATTACGATTTCTTTTTCGGTAAATATTTTTCCTAAATCCGAACCGAAATAAAATCCGGGCTGTGTGGGCTGATTGTACGCCACATTCTGAGTGGCAATGCTGATTCTGTACACCGGGTCCTCGAGAAAAGTGTGGAACCGGTAGTCTGTTTCATGCGGAGTAAGGTAGATTCGGAGATTTTTATTGTCGCTGGTTCGGGCTATAAGCTCTTCCCGCCAATCGCCTAAAATATCTGCTGAAAGATTCGGGTTGGATTTTGTTCCATTATTGCGGATGCATCCTTCGGAGTTATGTATCACTTCGCTGTATCCCAATTCAGGATTGTATTTCGAAATTCGGACACCGTCGAGCAGTTCGCGCGATAAGTCGCCGTCCCACCAGGATGCCATATTTATCGAAACACCCCGGGTAGATGGATTTACTTGTTCACCTTTGATATTATAAATGCCGTTTGAGGCAATGGACCAAAATTCCACTCCTCTTGAATTCGGATCAATATCTGCTGCCATGCACCGGCCAACATCGATATTGCTTTTTATCTGAAAAATGACATCGCCAGTCGCAGCATCGCGCAACGAAGAGCCGTCTTTTCTATTTTCGTGACAATCCCAAACCTGGAGTTTTCTGCTTGAAGGATCAAATGCTGTCAAATGCATAGCATCTCCGTGCCCCATCCGGGTAGAATACAATCCTTTTCCGTCGTGGTCAATGGTGCAGGAACCGTAAACTATCTCGTCAAATCCATCGCCATCCACATCTCCAACACGCAAATTGTGATTTCCTTGTCCGGCGTACGATCGGTTTCCGGGCTCATTTGAATCAAAAACCCATTTGTTTACCAATTTTTTATTCTTAAAATCGAAAGCAGCCAAAACAGTACGGGTATAATACCCGCGACACATCACCACACTCGGATTCACACCATCCAGATAAGCGATACACGCCAAATAACGCTCCGACCGATTCCCACGATCATCTCCCCAAACTCCCGGTTCTCCACGATCCGGAATGTAATCAATCGTATGAATTGCTTTGCCCGTCAGTCCTTCAAAAACTGTCAGGTATTCAGATCCGGTTAAGATTCGACCAACTTCATTTCGATAATCAGCATCCTTATCTCCTATCACATTTCCCTGTCCATCAACTGTGCCATCAGCAGTTTTGATTACCACTTCAGCCTTGTTGTCACCATCCAGATCATACACCATGAACTGCGTGTAATGCGCTCCGGCGCGGATATTTCTTCCTAAATCAATCCGCCAAAGTCTTTCGCCACTCAGGTTATAACAGTCAAAAAATACACTTCCCGTGAAACCATCGTGAGCATTGTCACGCGAATTGGAAGGATCCCATTTCAGGATAATTTCATATTCGCCGTCGCCGTCCACATCGCCAATGCTAGCGTCATTTGCATGATAAAAAAACGGTCTTCCGTTTGCCGTCATGCCTCCTTCGGGAGCATCAAGCGGAATATTAATATATCCAAGTGATGTATCATTTTTCAATGAAAAGGAGCATTTTTCCCGGATAGCTGAATTTTCCGGAGAAACAGAACGGATTTCATAGTTCAAAACACCTTTTGGAGCATTTTTATCCTTGAAAAAGGTGGAGTTTTGCACAGGATTGATGTTGATTTTTTGGCCGTTTCTGAAAACATCAAAAGCAAGGCTGATGGGATCTGAGGAGAGGTAGCGCCAACTTAGATTTACTGTGCTTTCATTTTCGCGGACTACAACAAGGCCTCGCCCCGGCTTCTCTCTTTTCAATTTTGAGAAATCATACGAAGGGCCCGTACTTGCAACTCCTGACACAATCAGCAAACAGAATGAAAGGAGAAGTATCCTATGGTTAAAATCGATGTTTTTCAAGGTAATAAAATTTTTTAAGGTCATGAAAGTGAGATTATTAACTGCTTCATCAGAAGCCGAAATAACTTATCTTACTGATACAAAAGTAGATATAATATCAGAGAATTTACTTATAAAAAATGATTTTTAAACTTCAATTTTTGACATGAACAAATCTCACAGCTTTCTCAAAATTTTAAAAATAAAAAGGTGCCAATGCACATTGACACCTTTTTGCACTACGTAAAACAAACAGAAAAAAAGGGAAAAATTTGCGATTAACATCTTACTTTTTCCACAAAAACAAAAAGTTTTTTTTATGAGAACCGATTTTATCGGGATTAATAATGCGGCGTTAAATACCGTCAGTACCTCTTCGCAGAGACATTTAAAATAAATATTCTATCTTTTCAATCTAATATAAAATGCATATGCAGCTACGAGCAGAAGAAGAAACGCAGTGCCTTCACCTACCGGAGCACCTTCTGCAGGAGGATTATCATTGTCACCAAACATTCTTTGCGGGCCACCCATTCCTGCGGAAGAATTTGAAAAGGGTGCCGCTAATTCAGCAGTTACAGTTTCGGCTTGAGTCAATCTGTTTGACGCTATCAACCCATCCATGGATGATTTTTTTGGAAGAACCGGCATTATCGATAAAGAGTGTTGTTCTGAATTCTCTCTGTAAGACGACCTTCTTTGAGGACTCATAACATCTGCTACTGAGGTAACTGAGTTAGAGAAAAATCCGGCATCGAAGTTAGGATTATCAGGAAGTGATTTTGAGGCAGAATAGGGTGATATTTCAACTTCTCCGGAATAAACAGGTACCTGACGGATACTTGTTTGAGCACGCTCTTTGAATTCAGGAACTTCCAACGGGTCTCCGTATCCTTCATATCCGTTTTTGACATCCGTAACCCAAATCAACGAATCTTCAGATATGTTTTTTATTGTCATTTGGAGTGTCAAAACGGATATGGCAATGACTGCAATTGTAATTAATGCTATTGCGGGTATTTTTTCTTTCATTTGTCAGTTTTTTATTGAATTAGAAGCAATAATGTTAACTTGTTAGGCTCCGGCTGATGCCATTTATTCAGTCATCAGCCGAAGCATTCACTTTTAATTATTAATTATTGATTTGAGAATTGTTTTTTCACCGCTTACAGCAGTTTTTGCTTTAATAACATAGGTACCTTTCGACAATCCGTGTTTGACGGTTTGAAGTCCTGCAGCAATATCTTTCGTAAATACTGGCTGCCCTACCAGATTGTAAACCGTAACCTGTACATTTTCATTCGTACTATTGCTAATGATAATATCCGATTGGTTGAATGCCAATTTAAGTGCTTCGGAAATATTATCAGAATGAACACTTGTTGAAATTCTACTGGCTGATAGTTTGAATCGTTGATTTACAGTGCCTGCGGTAGCTGACACGGACATTTCCATTCCATTGGTAATTTCATTGGTTGTTCCGGTCAATAAGTCCTGGATGTAAAGCGAATTATAAAGCCCATACATCTCATCATTGAAAGTAAATCTCAGTGTATAAGTACTTTCGCCACCAGAAACCAGCCCGACGTATGTATCGTTCAAATCGGAATCGGTATTTACCTGCAATTTTCTGCCGTTGGCATCATTTGCAAAGAGTTGCACTACGTTGGAAGAAAGTGACTTCACACCGTCCCATCCCGGATCATAAGCTTTCGAGGCACCATCGACAGTAATCAGATAAACTCTGTCAGAGCTGTTTACACCTAAAATATCCATTTTGATTAATGGCATAATGCCGTTTTCTGATTGAACATTCTCTGACGCGCGAACACGCATTGGTTCGTTAATGCCTGTAAGTGAGCCTTTATAAACCGTTTCATACCTGAATCTGAAACTGGTAACCGGTGCCCCATCTGTTATCGCTTTTATCATAAACCCTTGCATTGATGGTATTTGATTATTTTGAATGGTCGTTGATGCATTGATTGGGATTGAAGTATAAGTACCGGGTTGATTTCCGACAGTAGATATTCCGTTGTTATCCAACCAGTCCTGACGGCTTCCTGTGTTATAGATGTAGATAGTCGGGTCAATGTTTACAAAATCGGCTGTAGTCATATTGCTTATCAATATGGGAGATGCATACGGATTTGATAAAATATAGTTGCCACGTGAGAATATACCCGAAGAAGAAATACTGAAATTCAGCGTATTTGTTGGGTCTGTTACTAAACTTCCAGCAAAACTATATGGCATATTATCGGCATCAAGAAACTTTTGCTGTGGTTGAGTAACCTCAAATCCGTAGTATGGCGTAACAATATCATTTAGCCCTATGTCTCCCCACTTCTCTTGTGGGTTACCCTGAATACTTAGGGATTCATCGTATTTTCTTACTATGGTATTTACGCCAGGGTCTCCACCGTTAATGCTTCCCTGTACCGTTGTACCAAACAATTCTGTTAAGCTCTTATTTCTGACCGGCGGTCCGAAGAACTGCCAAACACGTGGCCAGGTATCACCTACGGCCGGTTTGGATTTTGAAGCAAATTTAACAGTTGCACCCACCGATTGGTTAAGCGTCAGGTCTTCAAACACGATGGCTCCATTGGCATGATTAATTTTAGAGTTAAGCACTAGCTGTGAAGCAGCTCCTGTATTTGCATCTCGTGACACAGTTAAGGATTTATCAATCGGTACAATTATTTTTCTTGATGACTGATTGACAATATCACGTGTAGTTCTGTTTTGATCTAACACTAAATCACGAATTGCTTCTTGTCCATAGTTTTGAACAGTGGCAAAAATTACATCTTCCGTAGGTAAAGGGACAACATTTCCAGTCCAGTTTGAAGGAGTTCCCCAATCTTCACTATTCGTGCCATACCAAAGGTTACAGTTTGAAATATTTATCTTAAATTCCCACCAGCAAGTAGGTGCAAGTGGCGGAATTGCATAGTAGGTTACTTCACCAAGGTTATTTGGGAAAGGGTTCGTAGATGAATACTCCACCGCATTCGGGTCAGGCGTTACGTAAGTTTGTCCTGTTATCGGATCAACAGCCTGGATTACAGCACTATAAAATCTACTACCTGCGGGAAATTGCCCTGCAATATCGGCAAAACTATAAGAAGGTTGCGACGCATTGTAGCAGTAATTAAAAGTCCGAATACCACTTGAAACTGAACCGCAATTTTCAGCCACATATTCCGCAGCATCAATGATAACATTCAAAGGGCCTGTTATAGGTTCTTGATTACAAGTGTTTTGACCATATCCGGTAATGAACTTCAGGTTGTAAAAAATAGTCTGAGAATTTTCTCCCACACCGCTTGCTGTACCCGTTATGGATATTAACGGATTACAATTTTGATTGACAAGCAAGAAACAGTCATTTGTTGCTTTCAGCGTAAAAGTAAAAATACCTAAAACGTCTGTTGGATCAGCCGGTTTTGGGACATATCCAATATCCCATTTGATTTCTCCTGTTGGAGGAGTGTTAACAAAATAAGGCTGAATAGGATTAGAGCCACCGGTACCTAAGAAATATTGTGCTGAAGCACTCACAAAAGATGCATTGTATGGTATCGGAATTGTAATTACTCCGTTGTTAACAGCTTCATTTCCCGGATTTCTTAAATTAATAGTATAGGAAATATCTCCGTTTGGCAACACTTCTTGATTTAAACCATTATACGGTAACCCGTTGACTGCTAACACTTCAATGTACGGGGCAAGTTCAGGAACATAAGCATCGACCGCCATGGCTATGGTTGGGATAATGTAAGTATCCTGACTACTTCCATACCTGAATTTAGTAAACGTCTGTTCGTTTGTAACCAATGAATTGCCGGTATTATTAATATTAAACATGGCAATATCAATTCCGGAATTATCCGTCAAGTTAGGAGTCCTGGGACTAGAAGACGGTATAGAACTATTAAAGAAATTTGTGGTACTGTTAGAGTTATGGCTCAATCTCACCCAGTCTGTAGTTGCCGGAGTGGCTAAATTCAACTTATCATGAGGAAGAATTTCAAAATAATCACCTGAAATACTTTGATCTCCCTCGCCCGCTATCAACCCTAACTTCATGTTTACATTTCCGCTTTTGACTGTATTAAATCCGGAGATCAGCAGTTCGTTTGAAGCTACTACATTGCCCTGAATATAGGCATATCCATCAAAAATAGTTACGTCGCGCCATTTCATTTTTGAGTTTTCATATACCACTACCATTCCCCATCCTCCGAAATAACCGGTATTTCCGCCAGAACCTTCAATTAAAGCAATATCTGCAACTGTATACATTCCTGTACCATGCTGCCTGACATAGTCTGTTACTTCTGCATAAGCAGTGTACATATTACCGTAGTTTCCTGATGGATATAATATGTTTGTAGTAAAATTAAGATCCGAAGCATTTACCTGGGTGTAACCGGTAGTATTAGAATGTTTCAGGTACACCACACTTTTATCGTAATTTTTTGTAACCGTACCGGAGTTAGTATAAGTTCCATGGATGTGCATGTACGCATAGGAATCCCCCACGTTAGCGTTTGAACCGTTTCTGTGAAGGCTGACAACTTCGATGGCTACACCTCCGGAAGGATCGTAAACTAAATACGGTGAAGTGAGTACAGCACTATTTGCATTAATAGATGTAGTAGGAACCGAAACGGCTGCCCCTTGATTCACGCTAACTGTAAGAGTTTGGTTGCCTGAATTATGAGCGTAAACAAAATCAACTCTATTCCCTCCAACGGAAGTTCCTGGTAGAAATGTGTAAGTAATCGTTCTGTTATTATTACCACCCGTTCGGGAAATCTGCAAGGTGTAACCTGTATAGATACTAACTGCACCATTATATATATTTTGATTGTAATTAACAGCTTGAGTACTTCCCGCTCCCGGAATATTATTCTTAGTTACCGAGAAAGTATGAGGACTTGTTGCTGAATCATGGGCTCTGCCCAACCAATAAAGCCCGGCATAGACTACATTGGTACAATTGGGATCTGCGCCATTTTCATTAGAAAATTCAAGCGTTGCAGAAGAGGAGTTTAACGTTTGAGGTAGCCCATCTACATCAACGTAAATCATGTCACTGCTGTTTGATGTTGCGGTTGATGGATTGGCATAAGTCATATTGGTATTCCCAATCATTTGAAAATCACCTTTAATATTATATATTTTCTGATTAGGAGAGTAAACTGATGTTCGCTGAGTAAACGTTACCGGTACTTCAGCTTGCTGTGCCATCAGTTGAAAACTCAAAAATATTACCACCGGTAATATTGTAAATTTTATCAAAATGGTTTGAGTAAAATATCTTTTCATAGCTGTATCTGTTATAATTTTTCTATTGTGGAATTGAAAGGTCGAAAAGGATGTGAACAGTAGAGGGATCGTCAGTTTTCACCAAACTATCTGTCATGCTACTTAAACATTGCTCAGAATTATCGGAGCAAGCGTGATACTCATATACCAAAACAATGCATTTGAGTTTGTCGAATGAGCTTAGTTGACTTGTATTAAATAACAACGACTTACCGGGTGCTGATTTAATTCTTATTTTTATCAATTCAATAGAGTTAAAATCTGAATTCTCTTCGTACAATTTTGAAACAGAAGCAAGATCAGTCTCCACTACCAATGGAGGTGAGGAAGGATTACTATACATCAAAGTATTGTCCGAGAGATAAATCTTTGAATGAACACCGGTATTTAAAGAAATAATTCGCTCCGAATTATTATCTTTGCAAAATTGGTTATAGCTTTCTACTGCCTCTACAGTTAAAGATGCAAGTAAAAAAAGGATGATAATTAGTAGGTTTTTTTTCATAATATGAGTTCTTTTCAATTACAATTTAGATTTCATTCAAATCAATAAGATTAAAAACATATTTCGATTCAGTTAAGACCAAAATATTATTTAGAATCATTCCACGCAAAATTACAGCCGGAATATTTTTTTTTGTTACCATTTTTACTTTTTTTGTTACCATTTTTTAAATTAAAGTAAATTTCTCAGCTGAATATTCGGTTTTTCGTGATTCATATACATATATTTGTTATATTTAACAATACGGAAAGGTCATTAACATTTTTAACAGTACTCCATTTAGCGAAAACTGCTTACTTTGCATAATAAGAGAATTTTCTCATTTTTT
>CAZIRA010000007.1:21630-44548 GCA_964541615.1 uncultured Paludibacter sp. | reverse complement strand
CTGGTCATTTCACATGCAGTGTGGGATGTAGCGGTGTTTATTTTGTTGCCGATAATGTAAACATGCTATCTATCCCATAAATAGGAATACAATCATCTTGCTATTATTTTTTTATATTATTGATATGTAAGTAGATATACTCAAAATGTTAGTGAAATTCAACCAGGTTGCCGATAAAATAATTACAATACGTAATCAGAAAGTGATTATTGATAGTGATGTAGCGGAATTATATGGCGTTGAAACAAAACGAATAAATGAAGCCGTAAAAAACAATCAGGATAATAATTTCCAACAGGATATATTATTAAGCTTGACTATAAAGAACTTGCGGATATGCGGTCGAAAATTTCGACCACAAACTTATCAAAAACTCGAGTTCTACCCAAAGCTTTTACCGAAAAAGGTTTGTATATGCTTGCCACTATTTTAAAAAGTGAAAAAGCAACGCAAACCACCATTGCCATTATCGAAACTTTTACCCAAATTCGGGAACTTTCACAAACAGTGGCTGAATTGGCTGAAATCAAAGATGAAGATAAACAAAAATCATTGATGCAAAGAGGCGGTGAAATTATGTCGGATCTTTTGGGAGAAGATATGAAAACAACTGATACAGAAACAACAGTAGAACTTAATTTTGCAGTTTTAAAATTCAAACATAAAGTTAAAAGAAAAAGCGATAAAAAGGATTAATAAAACATAATGAACAAGGGTCTAAAATCTAAAAGTCTTTGTTCTAAAAGTCTATCAAAATAATGAAACCAAATTTTAAAGAAATTGACATTCAAAACTTCGTGGCAAGTACGGTAGCTCCCGAAGCCGAAGGGAGTTGGTTGACAGCCGAGCAAATCGCGGTGAAACCTCAATACACCAAAGAAGACCTTGCAGGTATGGAACATTTGAATTATGCCGCCGGTATTGCTCCTTTTTTGCGTGGTCCTTACAGTACCATGTATGTGATGCGTCCATGGACAATTCGTCAGTATGCCGGATTTTCCACCGCTGAAGAAAGTAACGCTTTCTATCGTCGAAATCTGGCTGCCGGCCAGAAAGGGCTTTCCGTAGCATTCGACCTGGCTACACACCGCGGTTACGATGCCGATCACGAACGTGTGGTGGGCGACGTAGGTAAAGCGGGTGTTTCAATCTGCTCCGTAGAAGACATGAAAGTACTCTTTGACGGAATTCCGCTCAATCAGATGTCTGTATCTATGACTATGAACGGTGCAGTACTACCAATTTTGGCGTTTTACATCAATGCCGGACTGGAACAGGGTGCCAAACTGGAAGAAATGGCCGGAACTATCCAGAACGATATTCTGAAAGAATTTATGGTGCGGAATACCTACATTTATCCACCGAAATTCTCCATGAAAATCATAGCCGATATTTTCGAATATACGTCTAAAAACATGCCGAAATTCAACTCAATCTCCATTTCAGGCTACCACATGCAGGAAGCCGGAGCTACGGCTGATATCGAGTTGGCTTACACCCTGGCCGACGGACTGGAATACCTTCGCGCCGGAGTGAATGCCGGAATGGATATTGATACTTTTGCACCGCGTTTGTCGTTCTTTTGGGCAATCGGCATGAACCACTTTATGGAAATTGCCAAAATGCGTGCGGCTCGTTTGCTTTGGGCGAAAATTGTGAAGCAGTTCAATCCGAAAAATCCGAAATCGCTCGCTTTGCGCACACACTCACAAACCTCCGGATGGTCGCTCACCGAGCAGGACCCGTTCAACAATGTGGGACGTACGGCCATCGAGGCAATGGCAGCCGCACTCGGACATACACAATCGCTTCACACCAATGCGCTGGACGAAGCCATTGCGCTTCCTACCGATTTTTCGGCACGTATTGCCCGCAATACACAAATCTACATTCAACAGGAAACAGACATCACCCGCGAGGTAGATCCGTGGGCAGGTTCGTATTATGTGGAATCACTGACTAACGAACTGGCTGAAAAAGCCTGGGCACTGATTGAGGAAGTAGAAAAACTGGGCGGAATGGCAGCAGCCATCGAAACCGGAATTCCCAAAATGCGTATTGAAGAAGCAGCAGCCCGTACTCAGGCACGCATCGACAGTGGCGCTCAGAAAATTATCGGTGTGAATGAATACCGGTTGGAAAAAGAAGATCCGATTGATATTCTGGAAGTGGACAACACGGCCGTTCGCGAACAGCAAATTGCCCGCTTGAATGAACTGCGTGCCAACCGTGATAACGCAGCAGTTCAGAAAGCACTCGATGCCATCACCGAATGCGTGCGTACAGGCGAAGGAAACCTGCTGGAGCTGGCTGTGGAAGCATCCCGTCTGCGCGCTTCACTGGGCGAAATTTCAGATGCCTGCGAAAAAATCGTGGGACGTTATAAAGCAACCATTAGAACAATTTCAGGCGTGTATTCATCAGAAACTAAAAATGACAGCGATTTCGAACGTGCATCAGCGCTAACCGAACAATTCGCTAAAAAAGAAGGCCGTCGTCCACGTATCATGATTGCCAAAATGGGTCAGGACGGTCACGACCGCGGCGCAAAAGTAGTAGCAACGGGTTATGCCGATTGCGGATTTGATGTGGACATGGGCCCGCTATTCCAGACTCCGGCCGAAGCTGCCAAACAGGCTGTGGAAAACGATGTGCACATTTTGGGTGTTTCTTCGCTTGCTGCAGGTCACAAAACACTTGTTCCGCAGGTAATGGACGAACTGAAAAAACTCGGACGCGAAGATATTATTGTCATTGCTGGCGGTGTAATTCCGGCGCAGGATTATGATTATCTGTACAAAGCCGGTGTGGCAGCCATTTTCGGACCGGGAACTTCGGTGACAAAAGCTGCTATAGCTATTATGGAAATTTTACTGGAAGAATAAAAACCCTTTTCTAAGTTTCTTAAATGGGTTTAGAACTGTGTGACAAACGATTCTCTATCGTTTGAGAAGAATTGAAACCGAATTTATCTTTTACCTGATAAATTCGGTTTTCTGCCTTTATGGCAGGTATTTAACATTTTTTTTGCTTTGGAATGATTGTTGCATTTCTAATTAAACGTAACGATTAAACGATTTCAAGAATGAATTTAATAAACAATGTTTGCTGAAAATGCATAACTTTGTAAAAAAGAAACAAAAAAATGAAAGAAAAAATTATGAAGAAGCAACTTAAGATAGCATTGGTAGCCCACGATGCACGTAAAGCTGATATGGTTGAATGGGCAGTGTTTAATTCGGATATGCTTTCACAGCACAAATTAATCTGCACCGGAACAACCGGAGGACTTATCCAGCAAGCTTTTGAAGACGAAGGCATTGAAGTGGAAGTGAAGAGAATGAACTCCGGTCCGATGGGTGGCGACGCTGAAATTGCAGCTTTGGTGGTTAATAAACAAATTGATTTCTGTGTGTTTTTAATTGATGACCTCAGCGCCAATCCGCACGAAGCCGACATTCAGATGCTTCTGCGCCAATGCCGAATTCACAACGTACCCATTGCCTGTAACCGCTACAGCGCCGACCTGATGATTACCAGTCCGCTTTGGGACGATGAGGAATACGAACCGAAAGCTCCTCAGTATGTAGTTTTCAAAAGGTAAATGACAAAATAATTGTATTTGTTTATTCTGTTATTAATGTTATTTGCTGATGAATAAATTTCCTGCATTGACGAGGGATTTGTAAAGAATAGCAAAGCTGTTTTCCACAAATACTTGCTGCATTATTGGAAGAAAAAGGCGAGAAAGTTGAAAGTTTAAAAAGGCTGCTATTTGTTTTGTTGGGATCGAGTTGAGTATTTCTCGTGCGAAATATTGCAACAGATTACCAGGATTTAAGTGGGAGTTGTGTCAATCTCTACGAATTTTTTAATTGCCTACAGAACCACTGAAGAAGTGTAAAAACTGATTCCTCTGGTTGATAAAATCAACTGAAAAGGATCTGATTTTATCACTGATTACATCAAATCCGGATTTCTGACAAATCTTTTATTTTTCCTCAATTTACACCTCCTAAAATTTCCAAATCTCGCAATTTTTTCGTATATTTGTATGTTTTTGGATTAGTGAATCCATTCTTTTTTAGAATCATAGAATATTGTGTAATATTCTGAAAATAAGTAGTTTAAAAAATGACAGAAGAACAAATTAATGCATCGAGCGAACAGTATGGAGCCAGCAGCATTCAGGTGCTTGAAGGTTTAGAAGCGGTAAGAAAACGTCCGGCCATGTACATTGGCGACGTAGGTTTCAAAGGACTTCACCACCTGGTTTACGAAGTAGTGGACAATTCCATCGACGAAGCGCTTGCAGGCTATTGCGACACGATTAATGTTACAATAAATGAAGATAATTCCATCACGGTTTTAGATAATGGACGTGGTATTCCGGTGGATATGCACGAGAAAGAAGGCCGTTCTGCGCTGGAAGTGGTAATGACGGTACTGCACGCCGGAGGAAAATTCGACAAAGACAGCTACAAAGTTTCCGGAGGTCTCCACGGTGTGGGTGTATCCTGTGTGAATGCGCTCTCATCATTTATGCGTGTGGAAGTTTCCCGCAACAAGAAAAAATACGTACAGGAATATTCTTGCGGACATCCTCAATTTGATGTGAAACTGGTTGGAGATACCACGAATCAAGGTACCCAGGTTACTTTCCTGCCTGATAAGACTATTTTCATCGAATCGGTGTACAAATATGATGTGTTGGCAAATCGCCTTCGCGAGTTGGCTTATCTTAACGCAGGCATCACATTGACACTTACCGACAAGCGTGAAGCTGACGAAGACGGTAATTTCAAAGAAGAAACTTTCTTTTCAAAAGAGGGTTTGAAGGAATTTGTTGCTTATATCGATGAAAGCCGCGAGGACCTGATTGATAGTGTAATCCACATTTCGACAGAGAAAAACGGCACACCGGTAGAGATTGCGATGATTTATAACACCTCTTACAATGAAAATATCCACTCATATGTGAATAATATCAATACAATTGAAGGTGGAACGCACTTGGCAGGATTCCGACGTGGGTTGACTCGTACGTTGAAAAAATATGCTGAAGACAACAAACTGCTTGAAAAATTAGACAAACAAAAAATTGAAATCAGCGGTGACGACTTCCGTGAAGGTCTGACAGCTGTTATTTCCATTAAAGTAGCTGAACCTCAATTCGAAGGACAGACAAAAACAAAACTTGGTAATACCGAAGTGATGGGGTCTGTGGAAATGGCAGTTAGCGAAGCTCTCGGAAATTACCTGGAGGAAAATCCAAAAGATGCCCGCACGATTGTTGACAAAGTGGTTTTGGCTGCAACTGCACGTCACGCTGCACGCAAAGCACGTGAGTTGGTGCAACGCAAATCACCACTTTCAGGAGGCGGACTTCCAGGGAAACTGGCCGACTGCTCCAGCAAGGATCCCGATAAATGTGAACTATTCCTTGTCGAAGGGGACTCTGCAGGTGGTACAGCCAAACAAGGCCGCAGCCGTGAGTTTCAGGCAATTTTACCTTTGAGAGGTAAGATCTTGAATGTGGAAAAAGCAATGCCGCACAAGGTCCTTGAAAGCGAAGAAATTAAGAATATCTACACTGCTCTTGGCGTTTCCATTGGTACGGAAGAGGACAGCAAAGCGCTTAATATGAATCGCTTACGTTACAAAAAAATTGTTATCATGACCGATGCCGACGTCGATGGTGCGCACATTGCCACGCTCCTGATGACATTCTTTTTTCGTCATATGAAAGAAGTAATCGAGCAGGGATATTTATACATTGCCACGCCGCCTCTATATCTGATGAAAAAAGGAAAAAATGAAGAATATTGCTGGGATGATCATCAGCGCCACGCATTTATCGACAAATACGGTGGAGGAAGTGAATCTGGTATCACTATACAGCGTTACAAAGGTCTTGGAGAGATGAACGAAACCCAGCTTTGGGATACGACCATGAATCCGGCAAACCGTACGCTCCGTCAGGTTACCATCGAAAATGCTGCTACTGCAGACCACGTGTTCTCCATGCTGATGGGCGATGACGTAGCACCACGCCGTCAATTTATCGAGCAGAATGCAACTTACGCAAAAATTGATGCCTGATTTGGCAACAAAATAATTAAAAAATTGAATATCCGGTACGTCCGGGTATTCAATTTTTTTGATTATATACAGCTTGAATTATACTACATCCTGTTTTACATCGTTTTATACTTATTGAAAATGAAAATCTGTGTATTTTGTTCATCCAGCAACAGTATCGCTCCCGGGTTTATTGAAATGGGGAAAATGCTTGGGAAAAAAATCGCTGAAAAAGGTTATACACTTGTGTATGGCGGTGCTACCGGAGGATTGATGGATGCAGTAGCTGAAGGAGCTTCTGGTGAAAATGGTGAAATTATCGGTGTGATTCCTGAGATTATTATCCATTCTGACCGTCTTAGCCAATTGCCTACTCAGCAGATTGTTACCACTGACATGAGTGAGCGGAAGAAAAGGATGAAGGAAATGGCTGATGCTTTTGTGGTGCTTCCCGGGGGATTTGGAACACTGGATGAGATGTTTGATGTCATTGCGTCAGCAACAGTTGGCGAGCATAAAAAACCATTGATTTGTCTGAATTACAATGGTTTTTACAACAGATTGATACAGCTGGCAGATGAGATGAGGACAGGTTACTTTATTCCAAAAGAAGAAAAATACAAACCGATTTTTGTAAATTCAGTGGAAGAATGTCTGGAGAGAATTGAGGCCATCTAAATTTCCATCAATGATAAATGTAGGGATTTTTTGACATTATCGGGACTCTGTCTGAGGTAAACAGGTTTTAGTGTGTGTCATTCAAATAGTTTTGTCAATATTCGATACTGAATTCTTTTAATTTTCCCCTTTAGGGGTCAGGGGCTTATGAATTTATTCTGGAAACGTCTTTTTAGAGTGGTACAATCCACCGATTCTTTTGAAAAGAAGATTGATGCTGTTCAGCTTACCACAAGTGGCGATGAGCAGGATTTTTCTATAGATGAACTTCAAGATAAAAATCGCTTGGAAGAGTATGTAAATTCAGTAGATTTCAGGCAGAAAAAAGAACTTTACAAATCTAAAAAGTACAAGGACACAGACGAAAACCGAATCATTCGGCAGTATGAAAAATTGCTGAATGACGTGAATATAAAGCTCTATTACGAAACAAAAAACTCACAAATCCTCAAAGATTATCTTGATTTCAAGTCCAATCCCGATTCGCTGAATTTGAAGAGTTTGTCCATTTTGGAGGTATCTGAAAAGATTGAAAAGCTCAAAAATTTCGAACAATCCAAAGAATATAAAAACTACTCACAATACCACGAATCGCTTGCTGTAAGAGAGTTTGAAGAACTTAAAAAGAAAATTTCGGAACCTGAATTTCAGCAATCGAATGCTTTCTGGGCAAATCCTGACCGTTGGGAGACCACGCATGAATACCGGATGGAACAACGCTATCGCGAGCTAATCGGCGATAGAACTTCCACGTCCGGAAAAAGAAATAAATCATCGATTTTCAAGAAATACAGCCAGGTGAAATTAACATTTTCGGAACGTTTCGATTGGGATAAACTGGATAATTCGCGCTGGTCGGCAGGTTTTCATTCAGGAAATCCAAGATTGGTTGGAAATTATTCGTTCACCAATGAGCACCAGGCGAACAACAACGGGCGAAACGTGAGTGCTTCAGAAGGAGTTTTGACAATCCATACCGTAGAACTTCCGAACCGTGCTTTGGCATGGGATATTCAGAAAGGATTCGTCGAAAAAGATTTCAAATTTACCTCTGACGCTATTCAAACTTCAGCTACTTTCAAACAGAAATACGGCATTTTCTCCGCAAAAATCCGGTGCAGCGGAGCACTACACCATGCATTTTGGCTGAGCGGCGATCGTAAACTGCCTCATGTCAATATCTTCCATTTCAACGGAGCTGAAATCACCATGGGAAATGCCAACCTGCACAGAATTGACGGTGTGGAAATCACAGGGATTTCAGAAAACCAGTATTTTATTTACACGCTGGAATGGACTCCACGGGCACTGGTTTGGTATCTGAATAACTTTGAAGTGTACCGAACAACCGAAAACATCCCTCAGGAAGCACTTTATTTAGGAATTAATTCGTTTATTCCAAAAAAAATGGAGCCCTCATCCGGAAAATTTGAAGTAGATTGGATAAAGGTGTTTGAAGTGAGAGAGTAGTCTTAGTAAATAGTTGAATAGTTGAATAGTTAAGTAGTTGATTAGTTGATTAGTAAAATAGTTTAATAGTTTACCACTCAACCAATTAACCAGTCATCAAAAAAACCAATAAATGGAGATAGACTTTGTAATTACGTGGGTGGACATGAACGACCCAAACTGGAAGAAGGATTTTGCCAGGTACTCGGGGAAAATTGATAATACAGTTAATGAGCTGTCTGAAGCGCGATTTCGGGATTACGGATTGCTGAAATATTGGTTTAGAGGTGTAGAAAAATTTGCTCCATGGGTGAGAAAAATCCACTTTGTAACGTGTGGACAAAAGCCGGATTGGCTGGATGAAAATCATCCGAAGCTTAACCTTGTCAATCATGAAGATTTTATTCCAAAGGAATATCTGCCTGTCTTCAATTCCAATGTGATAGAGATTTACCTTCACAGAATCCCGGATTTAGCAGAGCAGTTTGTCTATTTCAACGACGATGTCTTTTTGATAAATCAGGTACAACCGACACGATTTTTCGAGAATGGACTTCCGAAAGACATAGCAGCTTTTCGAACTAATTTTGGGCGCTCGCAGTTTGGTAAAATGCTGAAAAATAACATCCGCTTAATCAACAAGTACTTTGATAAACAGGAAGTTTTCAAACGCGATTACGATAAATGGTTCGATCCATCGTATGGAAATAAACGGAGGATGACCTCTCTTTTCAAGTACAAAAAGAAATTTTCGACTTTGCGAACGCCACATAATACGAAATCGTTTTTGAAATCAACTTACGAAGAAGTTTGGGATAAATGTGGTGCAGAACTGACTGAAATGTCTTCGCATCGATTCAGAAGCGACAATGATTTGACGCCCGAATTATTCAAAACGTGGCAGATTTGTTCCGGGAATTTCCTGGCTTACAATACCTATTTAGACGCTAAAATGTTTCCTCTTGTGTTGAAATCGAAACAAGCTATAAAAGCAATTCGTGAGCAGTCTTACAGTATAGTTTGTGTAAACGACAATGTGCATATCCGTAATTATGATACCGTGCTCGAAGAGCTCAAATCATCCTTTGACAGCATCTTACCAAAAAGATCAAAATTTGAGATTTAGATATCGGTGACATTAAATTTCGAAAGACGATTTTTCAGGAAAAAGTGCTTCTAGAAATGGTTTAATCCTTCCACGGTCACGATCTGAAGCTTTATGCGTGTCGTTCAGGCAGAAAAGTGTTGGATTGTATTTGTCGATAAAGTACATGAAATCCGGCATATGCAATCGGATTCGGCAGGATTCACTTCTGTCCACGTAGCGTAGCACTCCCCGTTCTTTGGCAAGAGCGTAATATAAGTAAATAATTCGCTGAATATCATTCTCGCTCCGCAAATGATGAGTGATCGTAGCCATGATTTCCTCTCTAAAATCCACTTCAACCACTTCCCGGTAGTCCGATTTCAAGTAAGAATCGATGTTGTGATGCGGAGTTCCGGAATAGTATTTCCCGAATTTTCCTTCGACCAATCCTGCTGCTTTATCGATGGTTTTTCTGTACATATTAGTGTGTATGCTAAGAAATCTTCTCGATTTATTGATAAATTTTCCCATAAATGCCCTCTGTAATCGGACAATTGGCATTCCTTCGGAATTAAAAAAGAAATAGGGATCAACCTTAGCATTGAAAAACATATCGTCGTTTGCATAGAGAAACCGCTCCGACAATCCGGGAATTTTGTAAAAAAAATGTTCGATAATTACCGAGTTGTAGCAGGGTAGAGCTTCGGGTGGTATGATTTCGCGAATATCTACAAGTTGAACTTTTTCATTTTGTAGATTCAACCATTTTGGTTGTTGCTCATCTGTAACAATAAAAATTTTCCGGATCCATGGTGCATACTTTTCAGCCGAACGGAGAGAATATTTCAGCTCGTTGTTGTCGGTTGTGCGTGCTTTTGTAGTAGCTTCAATGTTGAAATCAGTTTTCTTGCCCTGAAATTTATACTTTTTAGCCAGCCATTCAGCGTCGCTTCCATCCACCCAAAGGTATATCAGATCGATGTCGTTATTTCTCATATTGATCAGCAGTTTTTTGGTTAAATTTAAACTAATTGCAACAGATTTTCATGCATCAGAAACGTCAAAAAACGAGGTAAGTTGTGTCAAGAAACCACTTTTTGTTTCTTTGTCTCAAAAATCACAGGTGATCCTGCTTTTACTTTCAACAAAAGGTTGAATATCAAGGCAAAAGAGAATATTCCTTTTGAAAAAATCAAAGGCATTTCAATAGACATCAGCAAAAGAAACATCAACAAATTGACGATAATCAGCCAGGATCTGAACTTTATTCCGTAAAAGAACAAAATAATAATGACTGCTAAAATGGCAATAACACCAAAAATTCCGGTTTGCATCAAATCGCCAATCAGCTGATTGTGAGGCTGAATGTGGTTAAATTCGTATTCGATGGAAGGCCTTAACGGATCATAGAATGGATTATCAACATTGATGTATTTCGTCATTCCGCCTATTCCGGTACCGTGCCAGGTGTTTTCCTGGATGGATTCAAATGCAACATTTAAATGTGCACTACGAATCGGATCATTGATAAAACCTGTAAATTTGTCGAAGAAAACCCATGTAGAACCCAGTGCGACCACAAAATATAAGATTGAAACGGTGGCGAGGAGCACTTTGTTTTTTCTGAGAATAAAGAGGATTCCAGCAGCATTGACAATAATCCATGAAATAAGCATAAACCTCGAACTGGTTATCAAAGCCAGCAAGAAAGTAGCCAGCACAAAGAAAACAAACTCAAAAACATGAATGCTATCGGCTATTTTTTTATTCAAAAAATAGTACCAGCCGATTGTTAAAGCAAAAGTAAGTAGAAGACCATTGTATGTGGGATGTATGTGGTTCGACCAAGCAAAAACCACTTCATAATTTGAATAAATATCTATAGCGTATTTTTTAATTACAAGGCTTTCTGTCAGAGGAAAATCCAGGAAACGACATTCCAACACCCAGGTGCTGATGGAAATAAATGCAAAAATGACGGAATATCTAAACAAAAACAGCATAATGAGGTTGAAATCTTTCTTCTCAATATTGAAAAAGCAAAACAAAAGCGGGATATAAACCAAAGGTGAAATGTTGCCCAGAAGATGTACGCCGTAGCTTTTATCTGGCGACCAGAATAAGCTTATTGCATTGACAATAAAGTAAATAAATAGTGAAATCACAAAAATATCTGGACGAAAAATTTTCTTTTCTTTAGAGAAATAGTAGAAAATCGCCAATGTGGCTAAAACAGACAATTGATAACCGATGTGCGAGGCATAAAATATCGAAACAAATAGGATTATGATGCCTGTGAGCAGTATTTTTTTGTGAAAAGCCAGCGGCTTCCAATCGTCAAAGAAAAAAAGAATCAGGAAAGGAGAAGTGGAAACAATCAGAAAAAAAACGTTGAACAAAGTCTCTTGATTTGTTTTAAATCCAATGAAATCAAATGACAACGAATCGACAAACAGCAAAAGAAGAATTATTACCGAAAAAAGAATGGGTGTAAACTTCCAGATTTTTTTGTTAGTCATATTGCAGCCGTTTTGCGAGGGATTTACTGTAAGAATGGATTGTTTTGATTCGGATTGATAAGCAACAATCGGTGTGCCACTGTTTCTTATTTGCTGCAAAATTACAGATTTTCTTCCATAGTTTGGCTGTTGTGTAAGAAAAAACGGTCGAAGTATTCAGGATTTCTTTCTTTTTGTCTAATTTTGTCCCATTTCTCAGCCAGATCTGGTGATAAATATTTTAATGAAATTCAAAAAAATCTACATAGAAATAAGCAATAGTTGTAATTTCAGCTGCAGTTTCTGTTTTCAAAGCGATCGGAAAAAACGCTTCATGACGACAGATGAATTTCGATTTGTAGTGAGCCAAATCAGGCCTTTTAGTGATTACGTTTACCTCCATGTACTTGGCGAACCGCTTCTCCATCCTCAGTTTAGAGAAATCCTAAAAATTGCTTCAGAAGCTGATTTGAAAGTAAATATCAGTACGAACGGCAGTTTGCTTAATAGACATTTCGATTATTTGTTTGAAAATCCGGTTCGTCAGATCAATATTTCTCTTCATGATGCGGAAGAAAATATTTCTAAAGGTAAATGGAAAGAATTTATCCTTTCCACGTTGAAATTCTCGAAAGAATTATCGGAAAAAACTTTCATCAATCTCCGGCTCTGGAATCAAACAAACGAATTGAGCAGAGATTTTAACCAGCTTTGTTTCGAGATTATCAGATCAAATTTCAGTTTGTCAGAGGATTTTGATAAAATCAATCCGAATGAACGAAATATCACCTTATCTCCCAATATTTACTTGCAATCAGCACCCCGTTTTCAGTGGACAGATACCGAAATGTCAGCAATTAAAACCTGCTACGGATTGCGTGATCAGATTGCAGTGCTGTCTGATGGCAATGTTGTACCATGCTGTATCGATGCAGACGCCAACCTGTTACTCGGTAATATTTTCAAGGAAAATTTGGCAGATATTCTACAAACTGACAAATCGCTGCAGATCCGAAAAGGATTTGAGCAGCACAAAGCTGTTGAGGAATGGTGCCAGAAATGCGGGTTCCGGGTGTAGTTTTCCCCTAATGATGTTAGATTCACCTCCCACATTCTTGGTATAAAATTACCCTTGCAAAGGGATTGAAACGGGCTTTGTGAAGCAGTATTTTTGTGTTGTAATAATTATAAAAAAAAGCAAACACATGAAAACTGCAATCTGCCCCATATCTTATAAACGCATCAACGAAAATGTAGCCAGAGGAAATGCTGCTTTGACTGTGATTCTCCTTGCATCGTATTTAGCCACTTCAAATCTCGTTTTCATTGCTTTTCTGCTCTTCGACTTTTTATTGCGGGCGTTAGAATTGTCAAAATATAGTCCGTTGACTTTCCTGTCTGGAAAATTCAATGAAGTTTTCCACATTCCAGCTAAGACTATCAATGCCGGACCGAAGATTTTTTCAGCTCGGATTGGATTCGTTTTCAGCGTGTTGATTCTTGTTTCAGCACTTTTCGGATGGAATTCTTCCGCACTTGTTTTTGCGGCAATTTTTGGAGTTTGCGCATTTCTTGAAGCTGCATTCGCATATTGTGTGGCCTGTGAAGTTTATCCGTTTGTTTACCGATTGTTTTATAAATCAGAGGTTTTAGGTTAATTAGTTTTTCTTTAAAAGGATTAGAGGCCGGATTTCCGGCCTCTAATTTTTTGCAGTATATTTTTTGAGGAATTTTTATCTAAGTCTGTTTTGCTTCAAGATGATTTTTCAGCGGATTGGCATACATTTCGAGCATTTTTTTACGTAGAAATTCACGGTCTTTATTTTCTAAATCAATCTTTCGAATTTGCTTGTCAATGTAACCGTCAAAGTGCTCTTTGTCAGCCGGAGAATAATCTTTGGCAAATTCACTGTCTCCCCAAATTACATCGTAGGCGATTTTATTGCTCGGAGTGATGTTGAAATTTTTGTGGATGTGTTTGTCAATCAGTTCTACAACCAATTTAATTTGTTCGTTCCGGTTGCTTGTTTGTGCAGCAATTGTATCTAATTCATCGTTGATGCAGCCTGCAATATGATACACCACTTTCCCTTTGTAGCCCATCACGCCGGTTTGCATATTGATAAGGTCGTCTTGCTGGGATTTTTTGTGGTCGGGATTGTCACGCTTTTGTTGGAATTCTTTTGCCTTAAGAAAATCGCAAGGATCAAATTCGTACGAAATGCTGAGCGGACAGATATTCAGTTCTTTCAGGTTTTCGATCAGATTGTTTGAACTGCCGGCCAAATTAAACATTTTCAGCAAACTTTCCTGCGTCCTGTCGTCCGAGTCTTTCGCTCTTCCTTCGCGTTGTGCAATCCAGATGGAGCTTTTTTTCTCATTCAAAGTATGTCTGAGATAAGCTGAAAGCCTTTTTGAACTTTCCAGAATTTGACGTGCAGAAAGACCACGCTGAACGATGAAGCTTTTATTTACGCGCACCAGTTTTTCAATCCACGGAAACACCAGCAGGTTGTCGCCCACAGCAATTTCTACAGTGTCCATGTTTTTTTCCAACAATTTTTCACAGAAAAGCGCAGAGTCAAGAATAATATCCCTGTGGTTGGAAATGTAAAGATACTTCTTATTTATATCAATATTCTCGATACCTTTCAGCTCAATCCCTGTAGTCATATTTGCTTCCAGGTACTGAAGGAAAGGATAAATCATTTCTTTCTGAAGGTCGTCAGAATTCTTAAAACTGAGCAGTTTTTGTTTCAGTTGATCTTTTGGCATCAATGGAAAAAGGGTACTTACCACTTTCATAAATGGTTTTTCCTCAGTCAGGATCTGCATTGCTGCAGGCACCTCTTCCGGATTGTATGATCTTATTTCGTCAAAATTCATAGTTTAAAACCCATTCCCACGGGGGGATTTTCCCGGGTAATATTTTGAGAGTTAGTATTATTAGTTTTTTTTTACAGCCGATCTCTGCCTTTTAATTAGAAACTTAGAATCCAGCTGAGATAAATCCAAATGACAGGTGCTGCCAGAATCATGCTGTCAAAACGATCTAAGATTCCACCGTGACCCGGGATTAATTTTCCTGCATCTTTTACATTTTCAGTTCTTTTGAGCAATGATTCGCTCAGATCGCCCAATGTGCCGAATATAACAACAATTTCTGAAAAAACAAGCCATTGCCACAAACTGATATCGGTGATAAAACGGGATAAAACGTAGCCTGAAATCAGTGCGAAAACTGCTCCTCCGATAAATCCTTCCCATGTTTTTTTAGGCGAAACACGTTCGAATAATTTATGTTTTCCAAACAGCATACCCGTTATATAAGCTCCGGTGTCATTTACCCAAAGCGTAATAAACAGCGCCAAAAGGAGCCATGGCTGATATCCTTGAATAAAGATAATATAATTAAGCAACGAGAAAGGAATGGCTACATAAATTTGACCGAGAAAATAGTATGCCCAGTTATTAATCGGATTGGCTTTTTTTCTGAAAAGTTCGGCAATAAAAACGATGATAAGATAAAATGCATAGGTTGAGTAAATCATCGGGGAGGTCAATCCATAGGCATGCAAGAAACCATTGGCGAACAGAATCATTCCTCCCAGCGTACCTACAATGACATTGATTTCAATCGTTTCGGGTTTGTAGGTCATTTTGTAAAATTCGTAAAGCCCCAAAAAAATTGCAGCAAAAAAAACTACCGCAAATGCATAAGGATGCCATAAAATGGAAACAATGACAATGCTAATAAAAATCAAACCGCTAAAAGTGCGTTGTATCAGATTATTGAATGTGCTCATTGATAGGTGTTCCTGCAGATTGTTAGTAATTGGATCTTTCACTACAAAGTTAGGAAAAGATTTCTAATTAGCATCTAAATGAGGATTTCTTTTCTTTGCTGATGGCGCAAAATTGATGCGTTTGATGAAATTCTCATGCACATTTAAATTTCCTTTCGCCTCTGACATAAATAATATTAAGCTACTCTGTAGCTTTTATTAGTTGGAATGATGATTTCTACAAAGATTTAGCCACGCTGTGGCTGTATTATGCGACAGAGTCGCAATATATTTGTAGGAATGTTTGATTGTGTGGAAACGTAAGCTCCGTCGGAGCTTAACCTTTATTATTTGTTAGTATAAGACAGAGCTATATTTTTATTGATTGTAATCGCTCAGCAAAAAAATAGTATCTCCTTATCAAAAAAAAACTGCCGGAGCAATTAGTTCCGGCAGTTTGATAAAAATATCTAGAAATTCACTTTATTTTCAGATTCTGGTTTCTCTTGTATTTCAAACTCTTCAGGTTTTTCTTCTTTCTTTTCTTCCGAAGAACTTTCAGCTTCCAGTTTCTTTTTGCCGTTTAACTCTTCATTCAATCGCATCAATTCGTCACTCCGAGATTCCCACGGACGTTTACCAAAGATTTTTTCCAGGTCATCAGCAAAAATTACTTCACGTTCAAGCAATAATTCTGCCAGTTGATTGTGTCCTTCAGCATTTTCCCGAAGTATTTGCTTAGCGCGTTCGTATTGTTCAGCAACAATTTCTTTGGCTTCCAAATCGATCGTTTCAGCAGTAGTTTCACTATATGGCTTTGTAAATCCGTACTCATTTCCTGATGAATCATAGTAACTCAAATTCGGTAATTTATCACTCATCCCGAAATATGCAACCATCGCGTAAGCACGTTTGGTAACACGTTCCAGGTCATTCAATGCTCCGGTGGAAGTTTGATGAAGGAATACTTCTTCTGCCGCACGTCCGCCCAGAGTAGAGCACATTTCATCAAGCATGTGTTCCTTGATGGTCAACTGACGTTCTTCCGGCAGATACCAGGCGGCACCCAGCGCCATTCCGCGCGGAACGATGGTAACTTTTACCAGCGGATTGGCATGTTCCAGCTTCCAGCTGATGGTGGCGTGACCAGCCTCGTGATATGCAATAGATTTTTTCTCAGCAAGAGTCGTAATTTTATTTTTCTTTTCCAATCCGCCGATGATTCGGTCAACAGCATCCAGAAAATCTTGTTTTTCAACAAAATTCTTATTGTGGCGTGCTGCAATCAAAGCTGCTTCGTTACATACATTGGCAATATCAGCACCTGAAAATCCCGGAGTTTGACGTGACAGGAAATCTATGTCAACTGTTTCGTCAATTTTAATAGGGCGGAGGTGTACTTTGAAAATTTCTTTCCGCTCGTGAACGTCCGGCAAATCCACATGAATCTGGCGGTCAAATCGTCCTGCACGCAAAAGAGCTTTGTCCAAAACATCGGCGCGGTTGGTCGCTGCAAGGATGATTACGCCGCTGTTCGAACCGAAACCGTCCATTTCGGTAAGGAGCTGGTTCAGTGTGTTTTCGCGCTCGTCATTTCCTCCGAAATTGGTGTTCTTTCCACGAGCACGTCCCACTGCGTCAATCTCATCAATAAAGATAATACTCGGAGCTTTTTCTTTTGCCTGACGGAACAGGTCGCGCACACGTGAAGCCCCCACACCCACAAACATTTCCACAAAGTCAGAACCTGACATGGAGAAAAAAGGCACGTCGGCTTCGCCGGCTACTGCCTTGGCAAGCAATGTTTTACCAGTTCCCGGAGGGCCTACAAGCAGTGCGCCTTTTGGAATTTTTCCTCCTAATTCGGTATATTTTGAAGGGTTTTTCAGGAAGGCCACAATCTCTTCAATCTCTTGTTTGGCTTCTTGCAAACCTGCTACATCTTTAAAGGTAACACGGTTTTTGCCGTCGCCTTTATCGAACAGCTGCGCTTTGGATTTTCCAACGTTGAAAATACCACCGCTTCCTCCACCGCCCATGCCCATCATGCGCCGGTTCAGGAACCAGAAAAGCATCACAAAAAGAATCACAGGAAGGAAAAACATGACAAAAATACTCATGTAGTCGCTGTCCTGATTGACTTCCAGTTCGATGTTTTTGCCTGTTTGCTCTCTGACTTTGTCTATAGACCGCAGCACAGCGTCATCCGAAGTGACTTTGGCAGAAACCAGCCTGTCCTTGGCATACATTTCGGAGTCTTTGCCGAAAACCTGCTGCATGGAATCTTTTAGTACGACACCCTTTACGATTTTTTTGTTAGAAAAAACATCTACTTTTTCTACATATCCTTTATAAAGATAGCTTTCAAAAACAGTCCAGGAAACTTCTTTCGAATTTGTTTTGTCTCCGAAGAAAAAACTGCTGAACATCGCAAAAATTATCAAAAGATAAAGCCAGTTCAAGCTGAACTTAGGCTTGCCTTGTTTGTTGTTTTTGGAATTATTATTAAAATCCTTTTTTTCCATTTAGTTTCGTTCGTTTCAATAAGGTAGTTTTAGAAAAAAACAGTTACACAGAAAAAAGTGTAACGTTACTTCATTCATTTAACACTCAGATTATGATATTTGTTTTTGTAAAAAACTGATAATTAGTCTAAATCAGGAATATAATTCAGGTCGGCATCTTGCCAGAGATGTTCGAGGTCGTAAAATTCGCGGTAAGGTCGCTGAAAAATATGCACTATAATCTGTCCGTAGTCCATCGCAATCCACTGGCTGTTTTCGAAACCATCTGTTGCATAGGGTTTTACTTTCGATTTTTCATTCACATAGTCTTTTATTGAAAATGCAATCGTGTTTACGTGAACGTTGGAGTCGCCTTCGCAGATTACGAAATAGCTGCAAGGAGCGTCTCTTAGCTTGTTTAAGTCCACCACAACGATGTTTTTACCTTTTTTTTCCTGAATACCTTCTACAATTTTTTCTACAATTTCTTTGTTTGTAATCATTCTGTGAAAATCCTATTATTTGTGTATTTTTAAAAAATAAATGAAATATTTACTCCAATAGTGCTCAATTGAGTTGTTCCATTTTTAATGAAATCACCCAGCTTGTTTTTTTCAATAATTGAGCCTTTAATCTGTTGTATTTTACCAAAAATCCCGGCATTTATCGAGCTTCTTTGTGCAATCGGAAAATTAATGCCGCTCGTAAGCAATGCAAAAGTCCCGCCTTTGTAATTTTCATGGACACTAATTGCATGCCCAATTTTTGTGCCAATAAAAGGTTTTATATTATTGTTGGTAAGATTCTTATGAATTTGCAGAAAAATCGGAATAAATGTCATTCTTTTGTCCTCAGCTTTGGCAGGGATTAGTTCAAAACCTGCTCCAATACCGGCAAAAGTCTCACTTCCAAAAGCATTTTTGGATCCAAAAGCAACTGAAACGTCAATATCTGGAGCTGTTATAGCCGCCTCGCTTGATTTTGCCAAGCCAAGTTCCATAGCTGCTAATACTCCAAAATTTCCTGTTTTGGCAGGTCGCATTTTGTTTACTTTGGATTTGATTTTTTCCTGCTCAATTCGTTCGATTTCGCCGATTTGAAACTGAAACCTCTTTCCATCGTCAGTCTGAATCATCACGGTTTCATCAGTTTGCAATACGATTACACCGGTCAACCGATCCCCATTCCTCAGGACGATGATATCTTTTGGCGCTGCTTCCTGTGCAAAACTCGCTGCAACAGAAAGTAAAAGAATCAAAATCGTAACGACCGTTTTTCTCATTAAGCGACTTTTCTTTAATCTTTTTTGTAAACAATGAAATGCTGATTTAGTTTTTCAATCTTTCAAGACAGGCAATAAATCTTTCAAGGAAAATATCTGCCTCTTTTTTAGTGATGGTGAGAGGAGGCAGAAGCCGGATAATGTTTGTTCCACTTGCTCCGGTAAAGACTTTTTGCTCAAAAAGCAGCTTTTTTCTCAAATCTTTCACTGGATAATCCATCTCTATGCCGATCATCAATCCACGACCGCGAACCTCTTTAATTTCTGAAATCTCATTGAGTCTTTCCATGAGATATTCGCCCACTTCCAATGCGTTTTGCACCAGATTTTCATCTTTCATCACATCAAGGACTGCTATTCCAGCGGCACAAGCCAGGTGGCTTCCACCAAAAGTGGTTCCGAGCATTCCGTGAACGGGCCGAAACATCGGGCTTATCAACACACCACCGATTGGGAAACCGTTTCCCATCCCTTTTGCAGTAGTGATAATGTCTGGTTTGATTCCGGCGTGCTGGTGTGCGAAGAATTTTCCACTTCGTCCATATCCGGATTGTATCTCATCCAAAATCAAAACTGTGCCGGTTTCATTGCAAATTTCTCTTAATTGTTTCAAAAACGAGTCTTTGGGGATTTGAATTCCACCTACTCCTTGAATTCCTTCGATAATTACTGCACATACATCGTTATTTCCCAGTGATTTTTTTACTGCTTCGATGTCGTTGAAAGGGATGAATTCTACTTCCATTCCATCATTTACCGGCGCAACAATTTTTGGGTTATCTGTAGTTTTCACAGCAGCAGAAGTCCTTCCGTGAAAGGCTTTACTGAAAGCGACTACTTTTTTTCGTCCGGTATGAAAAGAGGCTAATTTCAGCGCATTTTCATTGGCTTCGGCACCCGAATTGATCAAAAATAAATCGTAATCTTCGTAACCGGAAAGTTTACCCAGCTTATCCGCAAGCTCTTTCTGCAATGGATTTTGTACTGAATTGGAGTAGAAAACAAGCTTCTGCATCTGTTCCTGCATCATTTTCAGGTAGTGCGGATGCGAATGTCCGATGGAAATCACAGCGTGACCGCCGTACAGGTCCAGGTATTCTGTACCTTTTTCATCGTACGTGTAGCAACCTTCACCGCGGGTGATTTCAATGTCGAAAAGTGGATAAACGTCAAATGGTTTCATAAAGCCCCTCCAAACCTCCCCAAGGGAAGGTTTTTAAATCATACAAGTTGTTATAAAATATGGTTGCTTATTGCAGAATTATATTTCTATTAAGTGAAAAATAAGATTGCAAAAGTAGTGAAAAAATACACCAGGTGCAAATGAAAAAAGTAGTAGTTACTTCCCGGGTAACTACTACTTTAACTGCATTCTTCGTGCTTCGAGCTATTCTTACATCAACTCTACGCTTCTCTTCACAAATCTCGCCAACGATTCACCTTTCAGCATGTTGCTGGCAAGCAGTGCAAGGTCGATAAGCTGGCTCACTTGTTTGTTGCTGTCAGCATAGGACTTGTAAATAGCTTTTTCTTTTTCGCTGATTTCATCCAATTTCCTGACAATTTCATCAAGTTCTTCTTTTTCAGCGGTAGGAATTTCTTCGTCTTTTTTATCCTTATGCGATGCACTCAAAGCATCTTTATTGCTCTTCAATTCAGTTTGCTGTGCAAGAAGTTGTGTGATTTCGGCATCGGTAGCTTCTGCTTCATCTTTGAGTAATTTTTCAATCAGCGGATGAGCTGTGTTCACCACCAGGTTATAGCTGTCAGGCATTTCGCCGTAGAAACTCATCATGCCTCCGCCGCCCTGCATGGCCGACATGTCTTTCATACGTCGCATAAATTCATTTTGCGTGATGAAAACCGGATTTGTGTCAGCAGAAAGATGTTCCAGTGTTACCACAAAGTTGGTTTTTTTCATGATTGGCAATTGTGAACTAAAAATTGAAATCACTGCATTACGTTGAACGTCAGTTAAATTCACCTGTTTGGTGTTTTCTTTTTCGATCAGTTTATCCACCACATCGCCGTCAACACGCACAAAGCGGGTTTTCTCAAACTTCTGCTCCAACTGACTGATTACGTGAACTTCAAGCTGTCCGTCCATCAGCAAAACATCGTATCCTTTGGCTCTCGCTGCTTCGATGTACGTAAACTGAGCTTCTTTGTCGTTGGCATAGAGATAGATTAAATCGCCGTTTTTGTCTGTCTGATCTCCTTTTACAAGTTCTTTGTATTCCTCGAAAGTAAAATATTTTCCGTCGATATTTTTCAACAAAGCAAATTTTTCAGCACGTTCGTAAAATTTCTCATCACTGAGCATTCCGTATTGAATAAACAATTTTACGTCGTCCCATTTTTCTTCAAACTGCTGGCGGTCCGATTTAAAAATGTCGTTCAGACGGTCGGCTACTTTTTTGGTGATATGTCCGGAAATTTTCTTCACATTTCCGTCCGCTTGCAGGTAACTTCTGGATACATTCAGCGGAATGTCCGGCGAATCAATCACTCCGTGAAGCAGTGTAAGATATTCCGGAACAATGTTTTCTACATGGTCTGTCACATAAACCTGGTTGCTGTAAAGCTGGATTTTATTCCGCTGAATATCAATGTTGTTTTTGATTTTAGGAAAATAAAGAATTCCTGTCAGGTTAAACGGGTAATCCACGTTCAGGTGAATATGAAACAACGGATCGTCCATCTGCATGGGGTAAAGATCGCGGTAAAATTTGCTGTAATCTTCCTCTTTCAGATCAGCCGGTTTGCGCACCCAGGCCGGATTCGTGTCGTTGATGATGTTGTCTTCGGCTGTTTCTTCGTATTTGCCGTCTTTCCACTCTTTTTTCTTCCCAAAAGCCACCGGCACAGGAAGGAATTTACAGTACTTTTTCAGTAGCTCTTCAATGCGCGCTTCTTCCAGAAATTCCTTGTTTTCATCGTCAATATGAAGCACAATGTCTGTTCCGCGCTCAGATTTTATGGTGTCTTCGAGCGTGTATTCAGGATCACCCTTACACGACCAATGTTGTGCAAGAGTACCGTCTTTATATGATTGTGTGAAGATTTCCACTTTTTTGGAAACCATAAATGCTGAGTAAAAACCCAGTCCGAAATGTCCGATAATTGCCTGCGCATCGTTTTTGTATTTTTCCACAAATTCTTCCGCACTCGAAAAAGCAATCTGATTGATGTATTTATCAATTTCTTCGGCTGTCATCCCGATTCCACGGTCGCTCACAGTCAACGTTTTTTTCTTCGGATCGATGCTTATCCGAACGGTAATATCTCCTAATTCACCTTTGTACTCGCTCACAGAAGCCAGAGTTTTCAGCTTTTGTGTGGCATCCACAGCATTTGATACTAATTCACGCAGAAAAATCTCGTGATCGCTGTACAAAAATTTCTTGATAACGGGAAAAATATTGTCACTCGTTACCCCAATGTTTCCTTTTGCCATATATTCTAATTTTTTTGTTAATTTCGTTGAATGGTTAATCAGATGGGACAAATCGTAAGTTGTCCTGTTTTATGTAAATCGATTTCTCATTTTGCAA
>CAZIRA010000007.1:20132-21530 GCA_964541615.1 uncultured Paludibacter sp. | reverse complement strand
ATGGGACAAATCGTAAGTTGTCCTGTTTTATGTAAATCGATTTCTCATTTTGCAAAGAAAGTGCCAGGGAGATCAATGTGACAATTTGTCACGAATGGTGTCAGATTTGATATTTGAGTTCAAATTGTTAAACAAATAAGATGAAAGACTTGTTATAAAATGAATATTAAGCAAAAATATGAACGAACTAAGAAATAAGATTCACGCCGAAAATCAGATTTTGATAATTTTTGGAGTTAACGGCGATTTATCCAAAAGAAAGCTTTTGCCGGCTCTTTTGCATCTTTATGTGGATGGATTATTGCCTGACAAATTTGCAGTGGTAGGCAGTGGAAGCGATGAAAAAACTGAAGAAACTTTCCGGAATGATGTTCAAAACCATCTTTTGCAGTTTGCCAAAGATACCGTGGAGCAATATCCCGAGGAAACAGCTGAATTTTTAAAAATTCTCTATTATAAAAAAGTGAATAATCGTGCGAAAGAAGATTTTGCCGGCTTAAAAGAGTACACTTCCGCTCTTTGCAAAAAGATGGAAATAGCCGAGAATATTATTTATTATTTCTCTATTCCACCTTTTATGTACGAAGTTGTTGCAGGTCATTTGCTTGATTACGAGATGAATAGTGAGACTTCCGGATGGAAGCGTCTGATAGTGGAAAAACCTTTTGGATACAGTTACGAAACTGCCGTGGAATTGGATGATAAACTTCACCGCGGATTTCTTGAGCATCAAATTTACCGGATCGACCATTATCTTGGCAAAGAAACGGTTCAGAATATTATGGTAACCCGGTTTGCCAATGGATTTTTTGAGCCGGTGTGGAATAGGAGTTATGTAGACAGAGTAGAAATCACAGCTTCGGAGAAAATCGGTGTAGGCGACCGCGGAGGATACTATGATACTTCCGGTGCTTTGCGCGATATGATTCAGAATCATCTTCTACAGGTTTTGGCTGTTGTTGCAATGGATCCGCCTGCAGTTTTTGATTCAAACTCGATACGAAACGAAACGGTGAAAGTGCTTCAAGCGCTTCGTCCGATCAAAGAATCTGAAATCAGTAAATATGTGGTGCGCGGTCAATATACCGAAGGACTTCGCCGGGGTGTAAAAGTACCAGCATACCGTGATGAGAAGGAAGTGCCCGCCGATTCAAAAACTGAAACTTATGTAGCGATGAAGCTATTTGTGGACAACTGGCGGTGGACGGATATTCCGTTTTACATCCGTACCGGAAAAAATCTTCCCGTGCGCGTAACGGAAGTTGTGTTACACTTGAAACCGGCTCCGCTCCAACTTTTCAAACAGCGTTGTTCTTCCAGCCCTACGAATATGATTATTCTTAGAATTCACCCCGATGCAGGAATTGCTGTTGATTTTGGAATGAAAATTCCGGGAGC
>CAZIRA010000007.1:0-20032 GCA_964541615.1 uncultured Paludibacter sp. | reverse complement strand
TGGGTGGATGAAAGGTGCGTAGACCCGAATGATTCTGAGAGTAATTTCGGTAATGTATTCAAGATTTTGTTAAAAAATGTCCCGATGCCACAGGAGAATATTTTCAATATGAAAGGAGCCAATGAGCCTGCAGTAGAGGTGGTCCGATATCAAAAAATTCTGAAAAACGAGCTTCCTGAAAAAAACGGATTACCTGTTTTTGATCTGGTGTTGCTTGGAATGGGCGATGATGGGCACACGGCTTCCATTTTTCCGGATAATATGGAACTGATTCATTCATCGCAGACTGTAGCTTCGGCAGTTCACCCACAGTCCGGACAGCACAGAATTACTCTCACCGGGGATGTTATCTGCAATGCCGAGCATGTAATTTTCGTTATCACCGGGCATTCCAAAGCAAATGTTTTAGAAGAAATAATTCAGGAAAAAGGTGATTTTGAACGTTATCCGGCCTATTATATACTTGCGAATTGCGATGCTGAGCTTTATCTGGACAGTGAAGCAGCTGAGAAAATTTGAAATAATCTCTGATAATTCAATTTTCTATAAACAAAACAATCAAGAAGTTGCCGAACCCCGGCAGCTTTTTTTGTACTTGCTTCATTTCGATAAACCGTAAAAATACACTACCTTTGCATTCCCAAAATTGAAATTAGAAATTAGCAATTTGTTAGTATTAATTCTATCAGCGAAGCGCTCAGATAGTTTATTGTCTTAAAAAAAATGTATTCAGAAATATGAACTTAGAATTATTTTCAAATCTCCCTTACAAAGTGGCTGATATATTGCAGGCTGACTACGGCCGTAAGGAAATAGAACTGGCCGAAAAAGAAATGCCAGGCTTGATGGCACTTCGTGCAAAATACGGCCTGACAAAACCGCTGAAAGGAGCTCGCATCATGGGTTCGCTTCATATGACCATACAGACAGCTGTACTGATCGAAACGCTAGTAGAACTTGGCGCAGAAGTGCGATGGGCAAGCTGTAATATTTACTCCACGCAAGATCATGCTGCTGCTGCTGTTGCAGCTGCAGGAGTACCGGTTTTTGCCTGGAAAGGCGAGACGCTGGCTGAATATTGGTGGTGTACGCTGCAAGCATTGACATTTGAAGGAAATAAAGGACCAACTGTGATTGTGGATGACGGTGGCGACGCTACAATGATGATTCACGTAGGTGTAAAAGCTGAAAAAGATGCCTCTGTTCTTGATAAGAAAGCAGATGGCGAAGACGAACAGGAATTGTACAATATCCTTAAAGATGTACTGAAAAATGACAGCTCTGTTTGGAGTCGTATGGCACCGGAAATCCGTGGTGTTTCGGAAGAAACTACAACCGGTGTTCACCGTCTTTATCAGATGCAGGAAGAAGGATCGCTGCTTTTCCCGGCATTCAACGTTAACGATTCTGTGACCAAGTCAAAATTCGATAATCTGTACGGTTGCCGTGAGTCGCTGGCCGACGGAATCAAACGTGCTACTGACATTATGCTGGCCGGAAAAGTAGTTGTAGTGTGTGGTTACGGTGATGTGGGTAAAGGTTGTGCCATGTCAATGCGTGCTTATGGCGCCCGTGTAATGGTTACAGAAATTGATCCGATATGTGCTTTGCAGGCTGCTATGGAAGGATTTGAAGTGGTGACTGTGGAAGATACGCTGGCAGAAGGAAATGTATTTGTAACCACAACCGGTAATAAAGACATCATCCGCATAGATCACATGGAAAAAATGAAAGACGGTGCTATCGTGTGCAACATCGGTCACTTCGACAATGAAATTCAGGTAGATAAATTGAAAAAATTCACTGGAATTCAGCATGTGAATATCAAACCACAGGTGGATAAATATACTTTCCCTGGCGGAAACAGCATTATTCTGCTTGCTGATGGTCGTTTGGTGAATTTGGGATGTGCTACCGGGCACCCTTCGTTTGTAATGAGTAATTCTTTTACCAATCAAACTTTGGCTCAAATCGAACTTTACACCAAAAATTATGAAGTGGACGTGTACCGTCTTCCAAAACACCTGGATGAAGAAGTAGCTCGTCTACACCTGGATCAGCTGGGAGTGAAACTCACTAACCTGACTCCTGAACAAGCTGCCTACATCGGCGTAAATGAAAACGGACCATTCAAACCTGAGCATTACAGGTATTAATAGCATAATCGTTCCCCAACCGATTGAAACGTATAAAAGCAGTAGTTACTTACAGAGTAACTGCTGCTTTTTTTTCGCTTTCATATAGCTGTGTCCTCTATCGGTTGGGATTAAAAAGTAGTTTTAAATTTCTATTATTGATGGTGTTAAAAACCGGAAGTCGATGTTCAATTTCAATTGATGGCTAATTTGTACTTGTAATTCCATCAAATAAAAATCCCGCAAAACACGTAAATGCTTGTTGCGGGATAATTATTAAAGTAAAAAGGGCTTATCGGATATAGGTACTATTCTGCAATCACTCCAAATTCTGCTCCACCGGCAAAGTCGGCGCCGGTTACTTCACTCAGGGCTGTAAAACGCACATAGCGAGCTTTTACAGATTTGTCGAGCATTACTATTTTTTCGTTACCGGAACGGTCAAATGTACCTTTCGCAACCGGTTCCGACCAGGTTTTCCCGTCGGTGCTCACTTGCAGCGTGTAATCTTTCACGTTTCCGTTGGTGCCATTCTGGCGTGGCAGGTAAGTGAAGCCTTTCAGCGTTTTTTCATTGCCCATATCAAAATCCACCCAATGCGGATGTTTTGCCACAGTAACCGAATACATGGTGTGCCAAATAGTGGTAGGATCTCCATCTACCAGGTGAGCAGCATCGCCTGAACCGGGCTCCACACTACTTGCAGAAACCACTTCCAGCTGCACAGTTAAGATTTTATCAAATACTGCCGTTGTTTTTGTATTCGGATTGCCTTTGAACCAGGCAGTTACCGTTCCGCCTTCACGCAGTTGCAGCGGCATAAAGTACGAACTTTCTTTTTTGGCTTTATTTAATGTATAAACAATATCTTGCTGATTGCGGCTTGCCAAGATTTCCACTTTTCCTTTGGCATCGCGAATGATGGAAATCGGCACTTCACCGGCTGTGGAAACGTTGGCTGTTTCGGCCAAATTTTTGCCCGCAGGACGAATAATAAATCCAAAGTCGTGGTAATCAGACAGAATACGGTCTTTTTCAAGCGGTCCGCCCTGTCCGCAACTGTATCCGCCCAGCCCGGTTACGCCCGCATCCAGAATCAGATAAGTATCTTTCGCCTTCGGCAATTCGTAGATATGCGGTGCAAGCGTGAGTTGGAGCGGGGAGTATTGCAGTGCGGAAACCGACATCACATTTTGCGCTACAAAAACAGCACCATTGCCTCCGTTATCAGTCAGTGCTGCCCAGCGAACTTCTTCGTGGTTGCCCATGTCCTGCGGTTTAGGGAAATTTACAAACTCATCTTTCGGCGTGCTGCAGAATTGCTCGATAAACTGTCCGGTTTTGCGGTCGTTGTAGTTGTCAATCGGGCCGCGACCGTAATAGGTAAAGTTGCCGTATTTTTGCGGCACTTGCATCATATATCCCAGGCGTGGAAGTATCAGTTTGGGTTTGTTGGATGTGATGCTGGCTTGCAATTCTACCGAACCGTCAGTGTAAACGGTGAAAATTTGCTGCGTCGTAAATCTGAAATCGTTCGCTCCAAACGGCGTATCAGTCAGTTCCTCCACTTTATTTTTGCCGGATGACCAGCCGCCCGTGATACGGGCCGCGTTGGGTGCTTGCGAAGTTACTTCAAATGCCACGGTAACAGTTCCGTCGGGAGCTTGACTCACGCGGTAATTTTGTGCTTTGTGTTGCAGGTTGTGCAATCCGTTCTGATACCAGCTTTCGTACAGCCAGTTGTCGTTGTTTACAAATGCACGCAAAGCATTTAATTTCGGGCCGCTACCGTCGGCAATTACGGTTTGGTTGCCGTAAGTGAGGTTGTAAATCGTTCCGGTTTTGGTATCGAAATTCATTATAAATTCTTCACCTCTTACTTCAATAAATGATTTGTCAGCCGATTCTTTCCAGGTCGGTTTCGTTGTGTTTGCTTTCACAACTTCGGCAATGGAAGGACGAATTGCCTGCTTTAGTGCGATTTGTTCCTCGGCTTGCACATACCCTTTTTTAGCCCAGGGTTCATCGTTTTTCAGCAGGAACTGGAATTTCACAAAATGCTCGGCATCTTTGCGAAGCGAAGCATAGTTATACGGCAACTTCACGGTCTTCTTCTGACGAGCCAGGATTTGTCCGGCATCCACTCGTCCGCTCTGAACTTCTTTTCCGTCCTCGTAAACTGCCCATTTTACTTCGTAATCGTTCAGATTTTTGAAATAATATTTATTGAAAATCTCAAATTCTCCACGTTCCACGTCCACCGCTTTCAGGCCGATGTGCTGATACACTTTTTTCACTTCGTAATATTGCGGTTTTGGTTCCATATCGGCGAAAATAAGGCCGTTCATCACAAACTGACCGTCGTTGGGCGTGTCGCCAAAATCGCCTCCATACGCCAGGTATTTCGTTCCGGTAGCAGGGTCGTAACTGTACATGGATTGGTCAATCCAGTCCCAGATGGCTCCGCCCATAAAGAAATTGGTGCTTTCGATGGCTTCCCAGTAATCCACCAGATTTCCGCAGGCATTTCCCATGGAGTGAGCGTACTCGGATACGTGGAAGGGATATTTGATGTTGTAATTTCCCTTCACGGCACCCTGCATCCAGGCTATAGACGGGTATTGATTGGAGCCCATATCTACAATGTCATTGTTTCTCTCGTACTGAACCGGGCGTGAAACATCCACTTTTTTGAGTGCATCGTAGGCCGACACAAAGTTTTTCCCGGGTCCGGCTTCGTTACCGAGCGACCAGATTACCACCGAAGGATTGTTAATGGTGCTGTGAACCATTTCCATTACACGAGCCACGTGTGCATCTTTCCACTCCACCGGATGCGAAAGTGAAGCTGCACCGTAATAATACTGATGCGATTCGATGTTGGCTTCGTCTTCGAGGTAAATTCCGTATTTATCGCAAAGGTAGTACCAGTAAGGATCGTCGGGGTAGTGAGCGTTTCGTACGTGGTTGATATTGGCACGTTTCATCAGCATCACTTCTTCTTCCATTTGCTTGCGAGAAACCACTTTTCCGGTCGAAGGATTGGTTTCGTGGCGGTTCACCCCTTTCAATTTTACCGCCATATCGTTGATATAATAATAGCGTCCCGCCAGTCCGAATTCATCATCTTCGGCTTTGGTATCGCGGATTTCCACCGATCGGAAACCGGTGTAAGTTGAAACAGTTTCCACCACACGACCTTTCTTATCCAATAATTCCACCACCAATGTGTAGCGGTTGGGTGTTTCGGCAGACCAGGGTTTTATGTTTTCAAATTTTAATTCCTGTTTCTTTCCTGTGTAGGTTTTTCCGGGATTGATTTGCACTTTTTCCTTTGTGGGCAAAAAAGCCATTTCATAACCCGTTACATATTTGTTTTGGTCGGAATAGAGTTCGTTTTCGAAAAGTGAATATTTCACCTTATATTGACTGATGTTTACTTTTTTCTTATCAAGATTGCGCAAATTCACAGTTACGTCCAACTGACCATTTCCGGATTTATATGCCGGAATTACCTGAATGTCACGGATATGCGTTTTAGGAGTGGAATAAATGGCCACTGTACGAAAAATTCCGGGCAGGCGAAACATATCCTGTGCTTCCAGAAATGACGCATCGCTGCTGCGATAAACTTCCACGGCTATCGTATTGTTGCCTTTTTGCAGGTGTCTGGTGATGTCGAAACGGGCCGCGTTGCGTGAATTTTTGGAGAAACCTACGTACTGACCGTTAATCCACAGGTAAAAAAAGCTATCCACACCGTCGAAACTCAGGAACACCTGACGCCCGTCCCACTCCTGCGGAACAGTAAAATCACGACGGAACGAACCGACTTCGTTGCGGTATTCGTATGTTGTCCAATTTGCTGGTGGTGTACGCATTACGCCACCGCGCCAGTCGTCTACAGCCACTTTGTGCTGGAAAATTACCGGTTGATTGACATAAATGGGCACACCGTATTTCAGCGAACCATCTTTTTGTATGCCATGGATATTCCAGCTTACGGGTACAGGAATATTTTCCCATCCATTTACGTTGTATTCCGGTTTGTAAAAATCCACGGGACGTTCGTCGGGATGTTTTACCCAGTTGAATTTCCACGTTCCGTCTAAAGATTTCCAATAAGCGGAGTTTTCAGGAAGTACTTTGCGGGCGCTTTCTTTGTTTTCAAAGGAAAAGAAATAAGCACGCGGCTGCTCTTTGTTGAGCGCCAGATTTTCAGGTGATTCCCACTCTTTGCCGGAAGGTGCCTGCTCATTGGCATAGCGGAATCCGCTCAGCATATCCTTTTGAGCGAAAATAAACAAGTTTCCAAGCAACAGTGAGCTAATGACAAGTAAGTTGATTCTTTTTTTGATTTGTAGCATTTTGACTTTAATGTATTATTTGATTTGCGATTTTTAGATTTACAATTATTCAACTTTTACCTCAAACTGACGCAAATACATCTCCTGCTCATCTATGGATGTATTGATGAATCGGATAAAATGATAAGCTTTTTCGGTTTTCCCACCTATCCAAATGTGTTGATTGTTGGGTTTACCTTCGTATGTTTCCCAGTTTGTGCCGTCGGCAGAAAGCTGTACTGCAATCCACGGTGGGAAATGCTCCAATCCGGTATTCAGTCGGGTATTAAAGATTTTCTGCGCCGGAACTAATTCTAAGCCAATGTAGCCGTTTGCAGGGATTTTTACTACTTCCAGCACAGGATTTATCGTGATATTTTTTCTCAAAAACCGAACGGGAGCATTTTTTACCTGCTCGATATTGGTATATAGAAGGTGAGGCGTGTATTCTGCCAGTCGCGGAAGCATAACGCCGTAAGTTTCAGCATATCGGTCGGCAAGAATAAGCAATGTGCTGTCAATCAGCGGTTCGAGCACTAAACTTCCGGTTTTCACACCTGGTTGATACGGATTTTGATTCAGCGTAGTGCTTATTTGGTGCATTTGCTCTTTCAACTGTTTCATGTAGCCGTAAAGCGTATCGAATCGTGATTTGTTTTTACTGTTAAACGCTTGTTCCAGTGACAAAGCCAACAAACCGCTTTCGCCCAACAAACGGAACTGTTTGAGCCAGGGTGTAATTTCTTTTATCAGAGCGGGATTGTCGATATTGCCCGATAAAACACTGGAAGCAAAAAGAATATTGGCAAATTCTTCCTGAACTTTCAGCGTATTGTTCAAATCGGATGTGTTGTTGCGCAGGTTTTGCAAATATTTCTTGGCGGTATCTTTAAATTCCCACGATTCATCGCGGCGATAACCATGCCCGTTCGGCCCCAAATCAGCATTGTGATGCGCAAAAACGCGCAATGCATAAGCATCTGACGGTATCACATTTTTTATCGCATTCTCCCAAGCCTGCATCGGCTCATATTTTTTGGTATTCCACGAGTAATCAGCTACGCCGTAAATGGCAATCTTGGAGGCTTCGGCACGCTCCATGGGATTGGTCATAAAACCCGACATCAAATTTCCGGCATTACTATCCAGCCCGTATGCAGGACCCATAAGCAGGTGGTCACGCACATAGTCCGAAACCGGGAAGTTCCACCATACATACGCTTTACGGCGGATATGGCTGTTAATCCACTCCAATCCATCCACGGTAATATCGGAGATTACGTGGTCGCCCGTCCACATGATGTGAATGGAAGAATTGAGTTTTTTTCCCAATGTGGGTAAATATCCGCGCTCTATGTTCGACCAGCTTTTGTTGTATTCAGTCGGACAAAGAATAAGCGGAAGGACATCTTTATTCGTTTTCACAAAGTGATCATCCACGTAGTTAAGCAGTTCAGCCTGATTGTCGGGGTTGGTTCCTTCGCCCGAAATATCATCGAAAAACACGGCAAACGCCCGAACACCCAGATTGTACATAGACTCAAATTTCTTCATCAATAAATCGCGGTCTTCGTTATTCCACTTGATGTCGCGCCCGGGATGGATGGCCCACACAAAATCCACGTGGTTGTCTTTCGCTTTTTGAAGTAACTGCTTGATGGCCTGGGCTTCTTTTTCGGGATAAGGCACACGCCATTTTTCGCCAAAACCGTGGTAGGGATCGTCTTTTGGACCGTAAATGTAAGTGTTTAACTTGTTTTCTCCGAAAAAATCCAACAGACTAAGTCGGTCGTCAAAGCTCCACGGCGTTCCATAAAAACCTTCTACAACACCGCGGGCGGTAATGTCAGGGTAATCTGTAATTTCGAGCAATGGCAGGTTTTCTGATTGCTTCACAATTTGTTGCAACGTGCGCACAGCGTAGTATGTGCCCCGTTTGTCGTTTCCGGCAATTACTATTTTATCTTTTTCAATTGCAAGATAATAGCCTTCGGCACGAGCCGGAATGCGTGACGAATAAGGTTGCACATCTCGATTGCCGCGTTCGCCGATATAAACCGGAAAATCTTTTTTTGACGTTGTTTCGGAAAAGAAAGATTGTAGTAATTGTACCACGTACACATCGGCATTGGTTTTACCGATAAGTTTTACGGAAGCAGGTTTTATAATTTCACCGCTTTTCATCTCAACAGATTGCGGTGTGGGTTGGATGGTGAGGGTATTGCTGCTGAAAATCAGGGTAGGAAAAAGGAAAAGCACGGCAAAAAACAAATGTCGTGTATGCATAATTATTGTGATTTTTAAGATAAGCTACAAAATTACTATAAATCTTTTTTTTAACCTATCTTTCTTAACTGATTCAAATGGAGAATAAAAAAAAGCAGGTCGGGTGACTTGCTTTTTTATTAATAATAATGTTCAGAAAAATTAGGTGATTACGGCTGTTTGAAATATATAAATTAAGTTTTGTAAAAAAGTACGGAACTTTTTTGATGTAGAATAATTAAATATCATTACAGAATATGGCAATGAAATTAAAAATATTTAATAACTTTCACTCGAATAAATTTCTGAAATGTGAGAAAAATCCTTTTGAAGCCGATGAGCTCGGCTTAAAGTTATTTGATTTATCCAGTTTTTCCAACGTTTGCTTTTCTTCGCTCGTTAAGTTTTGAGGGATATAAACGCCGATATTGACCAATAAATCTCCTTTTCCATAACTGTTCACGCTTGGAAGTCCCTTTCCACGAAGGCGAAGTACTTTTCCAGGTTGTGTTCCGGCAGGAATATTTACTTTTACTTTTCCATCTACCGTTGGTACTTCTACTGATCCACCAATGGTTGCAACAGGAACAGAAAGCAACAGATTGTAAATCAAATCGTTTTCATCTCGAATCAACTCCGGGTGCTTTTCTTCTTCAATCACTACCAATAAGTCGCCATTTACGCCACCTCGTTTTGCTGCATTTCCTTTTCCGCTTACAGAAAGCTGCATGCCTTCCATAACGCCGGCCGGAATATTGATATTGATGACTTCGTCCTGTCTGATAACTCCGTCGCCACCGCAGTGAGTACATTTTTCTTTAATGATTTTGCCTTCACCCTGGCAGGTCGGACATTCGGATGTAGTCTGCATCTGGCCAAGAATGGTCTGCTGCACGCGGGTTACCCGTCCATTTCCATTACAGGTAGTACAAGTTGACATTTCAGAGCCTGATGCAGCTCCGGAGCCGTTACAGTGCTGGCAGGAAACTTGTTTTTTCACCTTTATTTTCTTCTCAACACCGTTGGCAATTTCAGCAAGATTTAGCTTTACTTTCACACGCAAATCCGAACCGCGTCTTACTCGCTGTCCGCTGCGCTGGCTTCCTCCGAAACCACCAAATCCACCGAAGCCGCCAAATCCACCGCCCCCGAAATGGCCCCCGAAAATATCACCGAAATGAGCAAAAATATCTTCCATGCTCATACCTCCTCCACCTCCAAATCCACCTGAAGCGCTGCTGCCTACGCCTGCATGACCAAATTGGTCGTAACGCTGGCGTTTCTGCTGATCGCTCAGAACTTCGTAAGCCTCTGCGGCTTCCTTAAATTTTTCCTCAGCTTCTTTGTCGCCCGGATTTTTATCAGGGTGAAATTGGATTGCTTTCTGGCGGTAAGCTTTCTTAATTTCCTCTGCTGTTGCTGTTTTAGCAACTTCTAATATTTCGTAGAAATCTCTTTTTGACATGAATTATTTTTACTATAATCTTTGAACTCAATACTGTAAACTAATTCTTATTCTCCTACCACCACTTTTGCAAAGCGAATAACTTTGTCGTAAAGCGTATATCCTTTTGAGGTGCAGTCAATAATTTTACCTTTCATTTCTTCCGAAGGAGCCGGGAAAGTGGTGATCGCTTCATGTAAATCCACATTAAACGGTTCATTTTCAGTAGGAATTTGTTTCACGCCGTTTGTATTCAGGAATCCGATGAATTTATTGTAAATAAGTTCAACACCTTCTTTTACTGCGTTTACATCATCCGCCGAATCCATGGCTTGCAGCGCACGTTCAAAATCATCGATTAAGGGTAGAATATCAATGAAAACCCGTTCACTTGCGTGCTTAATCAAATCAGCCTTTTCCTTCAACGTGCGTTTGCGGTAATTGTCAAATTCCGCCATTAAACGAAGGTTTTTGTCGTTCAATTCATCACATCTTTGTTGAAAATCATCTGAAACCTGGCTTCCTTCTACTTCTGAATCATTTTTAGATTCTACCTGTGCGGTTTCCTGAGTTGTCTCATCCACAGGGAGCTCCTCGTGAATCTCCTCTTTTTCTGATTTATGTTTACTTTTCATATGTTTGTTTTTAATATTTTTTCAATGTAAAAGTCTATATATGGATAGACTGTAAAAATGACATAAAGTACCTATTCGTGAAACTTTCAATTGCCGGTTTCAGGAAAATAGGTTGAAAATGCCTGATTCTTAAATGCACGAACCAAGTTACAATAAATCTGCCAAAGCATTCCGATCGATTTTTTGTCACAAATCGGGACATTTTGGCAGGAAAAATATGTTTAAGTTTGTTTTAGAAACAAAGTTCTGTTATTTCTTATCCAGCCATTTCAGGAAGTCGGCAGGATTTTCCTGAAATTCCAGATATTTCGTCAATGGTTTTCCTTCTGCATCCAACATAACGTAGAATGGCTGAGCATTTGCACCGAATTTATAACGTTGCAGGTAGCTCCATTTGTCACCGATGGTTTTAATACGACGAATTTTACCGTTTTCTTCCACTTCGTATGGTTGTGCAAGTGCTTGCTTGTCATCCACATACAGTGATATCAACACAAATTCATTGTTCAACCTGTCAGCTACGCGTGGGTCGGTCCACACGGAAGCTTCCATCTTACGGCAGTTTACACAGCCGAATCCTGTAAAGTCAATGATCACAGGCTTGCCTTGCTGTGCTGCGTACTGCATGCCTTGTTCGTAGTCTTTGAATTTAGGATGTACCTCATTTTCATACAGATTGAAATCCTGTGTGTAAAGTGGCGGAGCAAATGCACTGATCGATTTCAACGGTGCTCCCCACAGTCCGGGAACCATATACACGGCAAATGCAAGCGAAATTAATCCCATAAACAATCCTGGAACTGATGTGGTTTTGCTTTCCGAATCGTGGGCAAATTTGATTTTTCCCAATAAATAGAAACCCAGCAGAGCGAAAATTACGATCCAAAGTGCGAGGAATGTTTCTCTGTCAAGCAATCCCCAGCCGTATGCCAAGTCTGCAACTGAGAAGAATTTCAGTGCCAGTGCCAGTTCTAAAAACGCCAATACTACTTTCACTTTGTTCATCCAACCACCGGATTTCGGCATGCTTTGAAGCAATGATGGGAAGAAGGCGAAGAAGCTGAATGGCAGAGCCAAGGCCAATGCGAATCCAAGCATTCCTATGGCAGGTCCGAGATACGATCCGGAAGTGGAAACTTCCACCAGAAGTGTTCCGATAATAGGGCCTGTACATGAAAATGATACCAGCACCAACGTAAATGCCATGAATAAAATGCTCACAATTCCGCTGGTCGAATCGGCTTTTGCATCCATTTTATTTGCCCAGGAAGATGGCAGCGTAATTTCAAATACTCCAAAGAATGAGATAGCAAATACAACAAGTAATGCAAAAAACAACAGGTTAAACACAGCGTTGGTTGCCAGACTGTTAAGTGCACTCGCGCCGAAAATAGCGGTGATAAGAAGACCCAGCGAGACATAAATTACAATGATGGCCAGACCATAGAATATAGCATCTCTTCTTCCTTTTTTCGTGTCTTTGTTTCGTTTGAGGAAAAAGCTCACCGTCATTGGAATAATAGGCCAAACACATGGTGTGAAAAGCGCAATGAGACCTCCTAAAAAGCCCATGATGAACACCCAAAGCAACGTGCGGCTCGACGCATCTTTGTCTGTTCCAAAGTTTCTTAATTCATCAATAACCGGCGTCCACAGCTTTTCAACGTTCACCGGTGTTGTTGAAATTAAGGCTGTTGCCGTAGTATCAGGTTGTTGGACTGTATCTGGTTGAGTTGTTGCAAGAAGATCTTCTCCCGGTTTTACTTCTGACTCAGTAGTTGGTGTTGCGTTTACAGGTTTTACGCCCTGCTTTCCTACAGTCAGAATTTCTTCCGAAGGCGGGAGACAACTTTTGTCGTCGCAAACCATAAAGCTGACAGAAACTTTGGCATAAACAGCCGCCGGATCAGTAAATGATATCTTCTGAACAAACACGGCTTCGTCAGAATACCAGTTCAATTTCATGTCAAAATTCGGGTCGTGAACTTCCACTAATTTTGATTTTGCCTGGATACTGCCTTCTTTTTTTGCATTGTCCAGCTGCTCTATTACAATTTTTGTTGGAACAGGACCATCAGGCGGAATATTCAGTCCGTAGAGGTGCCATCCTTTTTCCAATTTGGCTTTAATGATAATGTCGGCGGTAGTGCTGCTTGTAGATTTTTGTTCGATTGTCCATGACACCGGGTCATACATTTGTGCGAAACTTTGCAGCGAAAAGAGGATGAGCGTGAGTAAAAGGGTTATTTTTGACTTCATTTTATGAAATATTTTTTTTATTAAAACTATAAACATTGATATATGTAAAAATGTTCATATGTTAATTGGGGAATATATTAATTTTATGCAAAAATACAATATTTTATCGTGTCTTTTGTAAATAAGACGTTGAGTTTAAGATTTGTAAATGGTTTTTTTAATTTAAGAAATGTTTTATTAAAACCATTGGAATTTTTTTCCTGAAAGCTGTGGGAAAAAATGAAGTCTTTACCTCGTCAGCAGGAATTTGAAGCTCACACCCAGATTGGTGGATGAAACCGGGTAGGAGGATGAAACCAGCGGAGCAGTCATTTGCCGATCGAAGAAAAGCTGCAGGTTAACTTTGGAACTAAACACATAATCTGCCGTAAATCTCAATGTCACAACTTTATTACCGCTCGATGCCTGTGTAATATTTTCGGTTTCGTTGATTTTTCGGAGCAGGGATTTAATATCTTTATATGAAAAATCCAGATTTAATTTTAAGTCGTTTTTTATGGTTTGTCGTTTTGCCGATTTGAGTTTCAGTACTACATCAAAGTCATTTACCACGTATCCTACACCTACCACAAACTCATCAGAAAGGGCTTCAATCAGTTGCGTACTGTTCAGATTCAATGAAAGATTACGCTGTTTGCGGTACTCGGCTTTGGTGGTCATACTGTTTTTCATGGCTACATTCACACCGATCAGTGGACTGAAACTTTCATTCAGCGACACCGTAGAAATATCGTATGCCATGGAAGGGATAGGTGTATTTGTTTGAACATCACGTATATAGCCGAGTGCACTGTTTTCGCCATCTACTCCGACCCATGTGGAGAAGGAGCTGTAATTTCCAATGGTGTAGCGGTTTGAATATCCGTGCGTAATGGCAATGGATCGGAATTTATCTTTTACCCATTCCACATTCGAAAGTCCGTTGTAGTTCACTGTCCAGTTTGGCAGAATTTCTAAAATGGAAAGGAATGGGCTTGTATTCACACGATTCACGTCTCTACCCGTGTAAGCCGCCATAAATGCAGGAATCAGCACATCCGGCGAATTGAGGTTGAAGGTGCCGTTCTGTTTGTTGAATTCATTGCCGCGATAAGTTGGATCGTCCTCAAAAAATCCGGTAGTCGGGTAGCGGGTGCCAGAATATCTGTTTTCCAAACGTGCCAAAACTACCGATCTATTGTCCAAAAACTGCTGGAATGCAGCCGAATAGTAATTGTTATCAGCCGAACCGATTTTTTCAAATGCTGTTTTCAGGGCAACGGAAGTTATATTGAAATTACCGTTGAAAGTGGATGGCATTCCCGGATACATAAAGTGGATGACCGAGTTCGACTGTGTTTGTCGGCGTGCAGTCAAATCTATTTTCAGACCTGCCAATGGTTCCACAGTAGCACGGATGTCGAGATCGGAAGTCATCGCTTCGTTGGCCGGATTAATTACATCCTGTCCCATATAGAGCCAATCATTCTGAGAAGCTCGCCGGAGCGTGTTATCATCGTGGAAACCAAATACAAATCCCCATCCGGGAGCATTTATTCCATTGACCATGCTTTGTCCGAGGAATCCCGGCTCAGGCATGAATCCCGCAATCGTCAAACTGCTTGTTTGCGTATAATTTATTGAAAGTTTGCGCACAGCCATCGGCAGACGGAGGGCAAAATCAGAGAATTGTTCGGAAAACGAACGCTCATTCGGATTTTTGGTAATAATGGTAATCTGTGCATTTTCGACATCAAAAGCAGGTGAAAGTTGAACAGAAGTCGGACTTTTCACTTTGAAACGAACGCGGATAGGGCGTCCTGCCTCGTCTTTTGCATTTAATGTGAATTTCTCACTGTTCAATCCGTGATTGATATTCAGTGTGTCGCCGGCTTTCAGGTTAACTGTCTGATTGAATGTGCGGGGAGTGAACGGTTGCTGCCTTGCGTTTCGCTGTCCACGGTCAATTACACCGCGCAGGTATTTTGATTTTTTGTATAAAGTCTCAAAATTATAATCGGAATTAAACGTGAGTCGTCCCATAGAAGATGCCAGGTTTCCGAGATTCATTCCGCTTTCCATCGGAGCGCTTCGGTTCCAGTTATAGGTGGAATTGTACTGCGTCGACGCTGTAATCCAGTCCAGGAATGGGAATTTATCGATTGGGATTTTCCAGGAAACATTAAATAATTGCTGGTAAGTGTAGGGAGTTCCCATCTGCCTGATGCTGTTCCACACCGTGTCGCGCCACGCTTCGTAATGCTCTTTACCAATTTCAGGTGTGTAATAACTTTCCTCAATATTAGCATTCATGGCTGTCTGAAAACCAAAATCAAGACTTCGGGTAAGCTTGTATTTGAAATCAAACTGACGGTTCCACATAAAATCTTTGCTGAAAGAGAAATTATCCATCGGTGAAATAGATGTAAAACTGGTTAAATCCCGCAATTGTACCTGAGTATAAGCGCGGTTGAGGCTCGAACTGTAATTGATGGAAGTGGGCAGATAATAAACGTTGAAATCTTTTATCAGCTTGTAATGTGGTTTTTGCAGCGTTTTGGATTTTTTGAACGGTTCCCAGGGTTCCAACCCGAAGCTGTATGAATAATTCACGGCCACTCGTTGTTGTTTTATGAGATTTTGAGCAATTTCAGGCGTATGCTCATTGCTTTCATTGACTGAATAGGTAAAAGTCACGTTTGCAGGGTCATAAAACATCGGCTTTTTACTTCGGATATTGATTTTTGCATTGGTAATATTGAAGCTTCTTGTCTCAATAACCGATTGAGTCATTGATTTCAATGAATCTTTTTCTACCATTGATTCAAGATTATTGAGCGCATCTTTCAGCAGAATATCTTCGTCGAGCGGATTATATTTCGGCGAATTTGTCTCGTTCGTATAGGTGAAAAACGCTGGAATCTGCAGTTTGGCCTGCTCAGGCAGGAATCTTCCCAAATCCAGTGCAGCAGAGAGATTCAGCTGATGGAAATCTGACATGTTTCTGTTTGTCACATTACTCTCAATGCCTCCAAATCCAGCCGTTTCGATTCTCCCGGCCACATTCACCGAACCGAGGTCAGAGAGGTTTACTGCCATGTTTGCCAGTGCAGCCCAACCGCCGTCTTCATCAAATTCAGACATGCGCATCTCGTTCACCCAGATTTCACCCGATTTCACTTCGCCTGATTTATTCCGAATTCCGATCATGATGTTTTCAACATCGGAAATGGATGGATTTCCCACAACCGTAACGATGTTTTTCGGCTTTGCCGGATCATATTTTACAAACGGCGTGGAATTGGAAAGATTAGTCTTTTGACGCTCCTTGTTTCGTTCCAATTTTGCATCGGTAAGCACGGTAAATGGAAAATCAAACATATTCTCCGGATGCCAGACTTGCTGTCTGTCAGCCAGATTGTTGTTTGAATAAGTTCCTTCCGGAGTCAGAATCAATGGAATTTCGTATTCGTAATAATTGTAAACCATATCCGAACCTAAGCGGACAAATGCGGTCAGTTCGTGATCACGAAGCTGTTGTGCAGACGCTGCCGGATCAAGCATTGCTTCAGCATGTACAAACATCTGTAGGCGTTTGTATTGACGCATGTCAAACATGGTTTTCTTGTAAACGGCACGACTCTCTTTTGGTGAAAGATTGGAAACACGCATCACCATAGCCTGTTCGTTTTGCTGGAGAAGTTGTGGCTGGCTGGGATCTGTTTCTCGGGTAATTCCCGGAGGAAGAACGTAATTTACCGGTTTTTTCCTGCCATTTTCCTCAATATTGACAGCCAATACATCTAACTTTGAGTTTGTTGCTCCTAATCCGGTTTCAATTTGTTTGTTGTAGGTCCGCCATTCGCCCCGTACAAGGTCAAGCGTAGCAAAACGGAGGTGGGCCTCTTCTTCAAATCCGGTCAGATACATCCGTATGAATCGGATAGATTTGAAATTTCGGATACTGCCGACGTTATTGGTATATTCGCGGATTGGAATCTTGAACTGATACCATTTTACCTGATCGGAAGTGCCATTTTCCAGGTTTACATCAGCCTCTACCACATCGGTAATGTAGTTTGTACCTACTATCATTTTTTCGGGACGAAGCTCTACTTTATACTCAAAATATTTTTCGTACTCATTTAGCGTTTTGTCGTCGTTAATGTCTTCAATATCAGGAAGAGAAGTAGCATTTGTGCTGTATTCAGTTCCTGTGTCACCGGCATCTGGTGAGTTACCTTCTGTTCCGTTGAAATATTTGTATCTTTCCAAAATTTCTAACTGCCTGGCATCGTAATCAGATCCCAGATAATAGTGATATGTGTCTCCGGCAGGGTCATTCAGCGGTGATTGCGGATCATTTTCCATCTGTGCAAGAGTAGCCGGGTTTAGTTTTGCTTTCAGCTTATCCAAATAATCTGTGTAGGTTGGGAAACTGAATTCATCAGCCGTGGAAAGGCCGTTTAGTCCCACATCCTGTTTAGCGCGTGCACCGGCTGTATTATCGAATGCCACCACGGTAGATTGAGTGGTAGGAATGCGTCCCCATACCGTAGTTTCAAAGTTTTGATTGGCAGGATCGATAGGCAGTCCGTGCTCGAAAGCTTTTTTACCATCCTTCAAAATATCTTCGCTGATATCACCCAAATTAAAATATAAATCACCACCTTTTTCGTTTTTTTCAGGATAAACAAACGGATCGAGCATCCAAAATTCGATGTATTCGATGTTGGAAGTTTCAAAGTCGGAATAATCAATTTTCCGCATGATTCCACCCCACCTTTTGGCCGGATTTGCCAATGTACCGTCAGGATTCATACCTTCCACATCAAGGTTGTACGGTCCGCGTTCCGATGGATAATAGGAGAGATTAAGCAGTGTAAGGGTAGAATATCCCATCGGATTGATATCTCTGTTTGGGAAAATTTCTCTCTCATTTACACGGCGTGTGTAGTGATTTGACCGCGCTTCCACATTTCCCCGCAGGTTGGATGGTGTACTTCGCTTATCGGTGTTGAGCGACTGGTCAACAGCAAACCACGACAGCAAAGCACGATTTTTTCCATAGCCAATGTCGTTGCTTAGCGATGCTTCGGGAAATAATCCGGCTGGATTATAAGGAGTGCTTGCCAGGTACCAGTAGTAGGGATAATGAATGTCGATATTGGTTTTTGTCGATTCAAAATCATCCAGATAAGCCAGACCGGCACCGGATTCGCTGATGGCTTTGTGATGCCCGGGCATAAGTTGGGCATACTCGGCATTCAGAGAGATAGATGACGGCTGTGTAGCATTTACAAAAGGAATCTTGTCCAGCACATTCGTCAGCCACTGAGATTCAGCACGCCAGGAAGTATTTAGTCCCCAGATCGTATTTTTAATCGGCTCGCTTCCTGTGTTCACTTTTTTCGTCATCGGCATTTCCGAAAGGTGCATCATAGTACCACCCAAACTGAAATTTTTGCTGAATTGATATTCTAAATGTGTTCCGATAAGTGTCTTCCGTTGCATGCTGAACATGGACTGATTTTCGAGTTTTACGTCAACATTTGTATTTGATTCTAAAATCGATTTGTTCAAAATATTGACCGTACCCATCATGTAATCAACGGTATAGTCTACGTTTTCGATCAACGTTCGTCCACCGGCTGTAACCACAACAGATCCCCGTGGTATATTCATCGCATTCAGACGGATTTCATTTCCTGTGGCAGAGCCTTTGTATCTGCCTACGAGTGAAAATTTATTTTTTTCGCTGAATTCTTGTGCCACAATCAGCGTAGAATCATACAATTCTTCGTAAACGTATTTATCGGCAATGGCATCATTCCCGATTTTTGATCGCAAATAGCTGCCAAAAGGCTCCAGGACGGGGAAAATTATTCGTCCGCTGGATGAAAGTGCGGTGAAGCCTTCCACATAGTCAAATCGACCGTCAGGATTGACAGCGTTTTTGATATCCAAACGATCTAAGTTCATTACCCGAAGCAGAAGCTGGTTTGCAATGTTTCCTTCCTGAATATATTGCAATTCTGTCCCGATGGAATCATTCCGATACATGATATTCATCTGAAAACCATCCTGTTGCATCTGCATTGCGCCGATAGAATAGACGTTTTTCATCATCAAATCCCAGGAGGCTAACATGGGCGACTGCGATGTGCTTTTCAGCAATTTCAACAGAAGTGCGTTGGGTGCTTTTACATTGTCGGTAGAAAATTCTCCTACCTGGTAGTTTTTTCCTTGATAGGAATATTCGTATGCAACGGCCAGTATTTCGTCTGAGTTAAGCGCAGACCGCAGAGAGATAAACCCCAGTGATTGGTTCAGCGTGTATTCGGCAGGATCAAGCCTGCGGGCATTTTCTATTTTTTCATAATCCTCTCCACCAAAAACACCCAGGGAGCCATACGTGCTCGATAGGATTTCGTTGGATTGTTGCACATCACGAACATTCGGAAGGCTATTTATTGTGCTGTAGAGTGAGTTAGCGTCGTTTGACGGGATAGTTCCTGTGCTGGTCCAATTCGGATTGTCGATGCGCTTCGGTTCGCCTAAGTCCATGAAAGCAATGATGTTGCGAGCTTCATTGAAGTTGCCGCGTTTATTTGTAATCCAAACCTCCACACGGTTAATAATAATTCCCGAAGAAATAAAAGGCAGGTTGCTGACTGAAGTTTCGTAATTTTCTCTGAACTGATGGCCGAGGAAGAAATGTCGGTTTTCGTCGTATTGGTCAATTTTCACTTCGAAGGGCGTGGTCTGCGCACCACCCTTGGAGCTCACCGTCTGCGATTGCGATTCCTGTTGCGAAGCCAAAGCTGAAACTCTCAATTTGCCAAATTGAAGATCCGTTTTTATCCCAAAAAGCGCCGTACTACCTGTAATCAGCGAACCACTCAATGGCATGCTCACATTTCCTGCTTCTATCAGCTGGATGATGTCGTCCTCTTTTCCTTTGAAAGA
>CAZIRA010000006.1:27328-45200 GCA_964541615.1 uncultured Paludibacter sp. | reverse complement strand
TTGCTTATTATTATGGCAAAATGAAAGAGGATGTCCTATTTCGAGACATCCTCTTGTATTCTATAATATAATATCTGACAACAAATCTATTTCTCCACCGGCTCCAGTTCAATCATCACAAAATCTTTTGGGATTCTCTCGCCGGCTTTCACGTTGATTTTTTTGATCCGTGCAGTAAATGGCATATCCACCCGGTTCTGCATTTTCATTGCTTCAAGAATCAAAAGCTGTTGGCCTTCTTCCACTATTTTTCCGACTTTCACATCCACAGAAATGATGGTCCCGGGTATGTAAGATAGGATTTCAAACGGACTTGGATCTACCCAGAATTTTCTTTCTTTGAATTTTCGGGTCAATTGAGTTTTATATTTGCGGGCAGTCACTGCAAATTCTATCAATTCAATCTCTGGAACAGGTGCTTTGACCGTTTTTGAGGCTTCCTTGGGTGCAGATATTACTTTTGATACAGCTTCTACGGTTGTTTTCTTCGCTGCCGCAACTTTCTTTGCATCTTCCAGTTTCTTTTTATTCTCAGCCCGCTTCGCCATGCGCATTTTCCGCTCCTCAGACGCCTTTTTGGACTCTTCTGCCTTGCGTACTGCCTGAATTCTCCGGGCACGAGCCAGTACTTCTTTGCTGTAAGTTCTTTTTACAGGTCGAGCGTTTATTTCAGCCGAGTTCTTGGGAGTTTCCTGGACTTTTTTATTCGTTTCTTCCGACATATTATTTCGTTTTAACGATTTTTCAAAGGGTTTAAATTAAATCAATCCTTATAAAAAACAGCTTCAAATCTCATTTAGAATGGAGGAATTCCGTGTTTTTTATTCGGACGGTGGTCGTCTTTGTATTTTGAAACAGACAGAGCGTGAATCAGCAGTCCTCTTGTCTCAGCCGGTTCGATTACAGCGTCAATGTAACCTTTTGATGCAGCAACAAACGGATTGGCAAATTTCTCTACATATTCTTTCACTTTTTGCTGGCGCATAGCTTCTTCGTCCTCAGCTTCCATTATTTCTTTGCGGAAAATAATATTAGCAGCACCTTCCGGACCCATTACGGCAATTTCAGCGCTTGGCCATGAATATACAAAGTCAGCACCTAAGTGTCTGGAATTCATCGCAATATAACCACCACCATACGCTTTTCTAAGGATAACAGTCATTTTTGGAACACTGGCTTCTGAATATGCGTAAAGCATTTTTGCACCGTGGCGGATAACTCCTGCGTGTTCCTGATCCACTCCCGGCAGATAACCCGGCATATCTTCCAAAGTAACAATCGGAATGTTGAAAGCATCACAGAAACGTATGAAGCGAGCAGCTTTATCGGAAGCATCGCAATCAAGCACACCGGCCAGATACATCGGCTGGTTGGCTACGAAACCAACTGTTTCGCCGTTCATTCTACCAAAACCGATCACGATGTTGGCTGCCCAAAGCTGATGAATTTCGAAGAATTTTGATTCGTCAGTCAGAGCAAAAATCACATCACGTACGTCGTATGGTTGTTTTGGATCAGAGGGGATGATATTTTCAATTTTCCTGCGGAATTTCGGTTCTTTAGCGGGAACTGCCCTGGCTTTTTTCTCGTTGTTATGCGGAATGAGCGAAAGCAGTGTTTTGATTTGCTGGAAGCAAGCCATCTCTGTATCGGCAAAGAAATGAGCATTACCTGTAATTTCAGCATGTACTCGTGCACCACCCAGATCTTCCTGAGAAATTTTTTCTCCCAAAACAGTTTCGATTACGTTCGGTCCGGTAATAAACATTTTGGAAATATTTTCTACCACAAAAACAAAGTCGGTCAGCGCAGGAGAATAAACTGCACCTCCGGCACAAGGCCCGAGGATAACCGAAAGCTGTGGAATAACGCCTGAAGCCATAGTATTACGGTAGAAGATTTCGCCGTATCCGGCCAATGCACCGATACCTTCCTGAATACGAGCACCACCCGAATCGTTGATTCCAATGCAGGGAATTTTCATTTTCAGGGCATGATCCATAATTTTAGTGATCTTACGGGCGTGTTTCAGACCGAGCGAACCTCCCATCACAGTGAAGTCCTGAGCATAGATACAAACGGGAGCGCCGTTGATAGTTCCTGTTCCGGTAATTACTCCGTCGCCGGCCAGTTCTTTGGATGCCATCCCGAAGTTTTGCTCTTCGTGTTGTACAAATAAGTCAAACTCATTAAACGTTCCTTCGTCCAAAACGGCCATAATACGAACGCGAGCGGGCATTTTACCCATTGAAATTTGTTTTTCGATGGCTTTATCGCCGCCGCCTTTCTCTACTATCGCCTTTTTCTGGCGTAGAGCGATGATGTTTTTCTTTGAAGACATATTTTTTTTATTTATGATTTACAATGATAAGATTCTCAATTGATTCCAACTGAAATCCTATATCTTGTAAAAATCCATTTATCAATAAATTTTTGTTAAAAAATTATCTTTTCGGGTTGCAAAGTTACAAATAATTATTTCAAATAACATCTTTTTGATATTTTACTTTCTGCTTCTGTTTTTTTACTTCCTCGTAATCAATCTCTTAATAAGATTCTTTTTTGCTGCAACAAAACCCTTGGAATAAAGTCCATCCTCGGTATTTTCTAAGGTCGAAATCAGTTCAGGCGTTAAATCAGACTCTACTGTGCATATTCTATCCAATATTTTCATGGATAAAACCTGAACTCCCACTGTTTCTTTGGGTGAAATCATCTGTTCAAAACATCGGTTGATAAAATCTACTGAAATAGGTTGCCGAATCGGCAGATTGAAAATGACGGAAAGGCATAGTCGCTGCAAACCGTCATGCTGATTGGTGGAGGTAAAATCAACAAGCTGATCGTAATGAGAATCTGAATAAACTTCAGGTTGTGCTTCGCTTACTTTTTCCAGCACCCAGGCGGAATGCCAGGCAATTCTTTGGTTTTCATTCTTTACTTGACTGAAAAAAAAATCAAAAACCTGACTGCTGAGCATAGCTTCGCTGCACAACCAATCCACCTCTTTCCTGCCCATAGCCGAAGAAAGAATACCTAAATAAATGTCCTGCCTGCTGGGCATAATCCAATTTATTTACTGGAAAACAATCTCTTTTACAACATCGGCCCCGACGTGATTGTTCAGGGATTTTTTGATTTCCTCACGGGTCAGGAACAGTTCGTGACGCAATACAGAGGATGAAAGCTGCACATAAAGTTTTTTATTGTAAAAATAAATCTTCGTGGTGTACTTCATTATGTTCTCGCCCAAAACCACAGACCACGAGTTTACCACTCTGGTTTCATATAGTTTTTCATCCAGGTGGTTTGTCTTCAGCACCTGTGATAATATTTCGTCTAATTTTTCTGTGTTTTTGCGACGCATAAGGATAGACTATCTATTTCTTCCAGACCGGGAGAATTTTGTTTGTAAATTATTCGAAAAGATTCAAAATATTTTATCTCAATTTCAGGATCATATTTAAGGTAGCTCCCTGGTTGTAAGGAAGTTTATTCAAATCATAAAGCGATTTCAGCTTGATTCCGTATTTCTGAGAAATGCGGTAGAGCGTTTCACCTTCTTTTACCAGGTGCGTTTCAAATTCTGCGGAAGCTTTGACTCTTTTTGGTGAAAGATAAACCACGGTTCCCGGTTCCAAGGCGCGAGATTCGGAAATGTCGTTATAGAAGAGAATTCTCTTTTCAGAGAGGTTAAATTCATTAGCAATGCTGGCAAAAGTGTCACCTGCTTCGGTGAATACACATTTCACACCGTTGTTACTGTAAAGTTCATGCCCTGCAAGCGTTGTCACAGAAGCTGTTTCCCAAGTGTAGGTTTCGGCATTTTCCTTTGAGTCGGCGATTCTCATATCTGCTACCCGACCGAGGTCGTACTTGTGAAGATCATAATCTTCAATCAATTTTATTAATTTCCGAGCGTAATTCGGATCTGTGGCGTATCCTGCCGTTTTCAATCCATGTGCCCAACCGATGTAATCCGTCGGCGCCAAATTGAACAAACCACTGTATCGGGGCCTGTTTACGAGAAACATAGAATGATCTTCGTAAGATTCGCGTACAGTTCTGTACTTTCTAAAACATTCACCCTTCTCATCGTCGTCTGAAAAAACACGTTCGCCTGACCAGTTACTGCATTTTATTCCAAAGTGGTTGTTGGAAATTTTCGCCAGTTCGCCAAGCCCTGCCGCCGATTCCAATAGTCCTTGCGCCAACTTGATGCTGGCCGGAATTTTATGTAGTTCCTGCTGTTCGACGGCCATTTCTGAATATTTCACAATGTAATCCAGATAAGCCCTGTGCATGGTTTGAGCTGATGCAACACTAAAAACTGTGATGAGAGTGAAAAGTAAAAGTATTCGAGATTTCATTAGTAAAAATTTTTGGATGCCATTCTTCTGAAAAATCATTTTCAGGAAGCAGCAGGATGAAATTAATTTTACAAAACTACAAAACTTAGAACGAATATACGATTATTCCCGGAAATTTATTATTGTTGGAAAAAAAGTATGTATTTATTACAAAATTAAAACTTATTCTTCGAAAAAGCGGATTATGTTAAATAATTTTATATATTTGTACTTTACCTAATAGAACTTGACCATGAGACTTCTGAAAAGAGAAATTAGTTATACCGAATACTTAAACACAGAAATTCCGGCCGAATATTTACCATTAATTGAAGAGGCTAAAAAGCAGACCTTGAATGCGTATGCCGCCTATTCAAAATTTAATGTCGGAGCTGCAGCACTTCTTGCAAACGGGAAAATCATCGGAGGCAACAACCAGGAAAACGCGGCTTATCCATCCGGACTTTGTGCCGAACGGACAGCCGTTTTTTATGCCAACTCTCAATATCCTGATGTTCCGGTTAAGGCAATTGCCATCGCTGCATATGCAAACGGCGAATACCTGCAAGACCCTATAACGCCCTGCGGCGGGTGCAGACAGGTACTTCTCGAAACAGAAAGCCGTTACGGAAAAGACGTAAAAATGATTCTTTACGGAACGGAGAAAACTTATGTAATGGAGAACGTAAAACAGCTTTTACCACTCAGCTTCGGTAAAGAAAGACTGGATTGAAATATTAACTTTTGCATGAAATCCATATGAATTATGGGTTCCATCCGATTAAAATAAATTAAAGCGGATGAAAAAAGAAAAAATTACACTCGAATATTCATTGAATTATGCCGCTGAGCATATTCTCTGGATTATGATCGGCAGTCCGCTGGGACTTGCTGAATGGTTTTCGGACGGGGTGACTGTCGAGAACGATCTTTACACATTTTCCTGGGACAACCATGACCAGACGGCTCTGCTGCTGGAAAGGAAAGAGGACAAACTGATTCGCTTCCAGTGGATTGAGGATAAAGAAACGGATGCTTATTTCGAGATGAGGATTGACACTCAGGATTTGACCGGAAATGTGTCTCTTATAATCACAGAGTTCTGCCTACCCGAAGATGTGGAAGATTTCAAACTGCTTTGGAACCAGCATGTGGATGATTTAAGAAGAAAAGTAGGTGTTTAAAAATTAGAATCGCAGCTGTGTCCAGCTGCGATAATTGTTTCAGTACGTTAAGAAATCTCACCGCTGCCTATACAGATGCGTGAATCTTTATCGTAGACCACGCCGAACTGACCGGGTGCAATGCCTTGGAGCATTTCTTCTGACTGAATATGGTACCCACTGCTTGTTTTGAAGATTTTTCCTTTGGTAAACTCTGGCGTATGACGTATTTTGAAGGTAATGTCAATTCCTTCGTTCGTGCCGATCCATGGATTTTCGGTGATGAAATTGAATCCATTCATGGAAAATTCATTGCCGTAGGCAGCTATTACATCGTAACCTTTTGAAGCGTAAATGATATTTGCCTCAACGTCCTTTTTTATCACATACCACGGACCACCTGACAGGCCGAGCCCTTTACGCTGACCAACGGTGTGGAACCAGTATCCGTTGTGCTGACCGAGGATTTTTCCTGTTTCAAACTCTACGATTGGTCCTTTCTTCTCACCCAGATAACGGCGGATAAAGTCGTTGTAGTTTACTTTTCCCAAAAAACAAATTCCCTGACTATCGCCGCGCCTGGCTGTGGGAAGTTTCACGGTTTCGGCAATTTTGCGCACTTCGCTTTTCATCATATGACCGATTGGAAAAGCCAGTTTTGAAATCTGCAAAGTATCTATTTGTGCCAAAAAGTCGGTTTGGTCTTTGATCGGGTCTTTTGCCGTTCCGAGATATACTTTCCCGTTTTCTTCGATGGTGGTTGCGTAGTGTCCGGAAGCAGTTTTATCAAACTCACGCCCTACCCGCTGCTCGAAAACTCCGAATTTTATCAATTTATTGCACATCACATCCGGATTGGGGGTCAAGCCTTTTTGTACCTTATCAATGGTGTATGCCACCACCGTATCCCAGTAGTCCTGATGCAGGTCTATCACCTCCAATTTACATCCATATCTGTGTGCAATTAGGCTTGCCATTTCTATGTCCTCTTCAGAAGAGCAGTCCAGCAATTCGTCGTCATCCTGTCCAATCTTTATGTAAAACAAAGTAGGCGTAATCCCCTGCTCTCTCTGCAAGTGAACCACCACCGAGCTATCGACTCCTCCTGATATTAATGTTGCTACGTTCATTGATGGCTGAATAGTTGAATGGTAGAATGGTTAATTTGTCAAAATTCGTGTAATTCGTTTTTTTCAAATAAAATAATCCGACAAATCAACCAATCCGGCTTTCACGGCATATTTGGTTGCTTCGTGAACATTATTTACTTCTATTTTCCTAAAAATATTCTTCCGGTGCGAAACTACCGTATGTGTGCTGATGTGGCGTGCTTCTGCGATATCTTTCGTTGTCTTGCCGGAGGCAATGTCTTTCAGGATTTCTTGTTCCGTAGATGTCAAATGTGCTTTCTGCTTCTCTGCACTTTGTTTGTAAAGCGTGTTTAGCAGCGCATTTGACACAAGATTGCAAACATACCTGCGACCTTCAAGAAATTCTGAAAATCCGGTATTTATCTCATTCTCACTGCTGTCTTTGTAAATAATACTAAAATTTGGTGCACTAAAATATACTTGACGCAGAAAATCAGAACTCAGTTCGTTTGAGAATAGCAGCCACCTGGCATCGGGAAATCTTTCGTTGAAAATGAAAAGTTCATCTACGCTCCGAAAATCAAAAAGTGTATAATCAAGCACTACAAAAGACTCAGGATACGTTCTTAATTTCTCAATCAGTTCCTTTTTATCAGAAACGTACTGAGACTCCTTAATCCCGAATTCTTCCAGCATGACTTTCACCCCTCTCCGAGTAACATATTGATTATCAGCTATCAGCATTCTTTCCATTCTTTTCAGATTTTCAGCTGCAAAGTTAGTGATTTTTTTTGGGAGAGTGACACACGTCCCTTTTTTGTTTAAAAAGTGAAAGGCAGACTTCCCGAATGTATCTGGTGTCCGCCTTTCTTTCTGAAAAAATTGACTAAACCCCCAATCAATTTTCCCATAAATCTTGTTCGAAATTCATCAGTTCGGTTTCGATACGCTTTTGTTCGGCACGGAGTGCATCTTCGCTAAGTGAAAACTCCAGCAGCATCCGGCTGTACATATTGCTGTCGCCTAGAATGTAACTTGAATAGAGATTCTGTGCAAAAAATTCGTCGTATGTCAGTTTTTGGCTGTCGTTACCGCTCGGAATCACATACTGTTTCATCAGGTACGGACGAAGTTCGTCAAATGCAAACCAGCAAAGCACCGAATTGCGGAAATAAGCCATGGTTTCGCTGTTTACCATATTGTCTGGATGGAGTGCATACATGGGTGCTATCGCAATGATTTTGCTGTAAAGGCGTGATGTGTGCGTATCAAAGAAAATCACTTCCTGGGTCAAAAATTTTAGCTGATTTCGTACGTAACGCATGTATTGGTCGGCATTCAGCGAGCGTTGCTCGGTAATCGGGTCAACCTGAACCAAATTATTATCAGTCAGTTCATCAAAAGCAAACACGCGTGAAAGTTCCTCGCCGATCAGCAGCTCATTGAACTGAGGCTTGATGTCACGCGGATTCCGTTTGTACACGTTTATACCGTCTACCACTGCATCGATCATCAGTTTGAATAAACTTTTGTATTCTTCCGTTGCCCTTGTAGGGAAATAAAGCTGAAAATTCTGCTTGTCGCGCATATCGATCACACGGTACACCACCCGTGACCATGAGATATCTTCTGCCTTGTGGTCTATTACTGCAATTGTATCAGCCAGTGCATCCAGTTCGTGGGTTTGGAGATTGATGTTTCCAATCCTGTCAAAAAAAGATGCATTCGCCGGGTCTTGTGCATTCAGCTTTCCAGCTGAAAAGATTAATAAAACAAAAAGGACAAATATGCCCCAGAGCCTCCTAAAAGGGGTATTTATAGTGAAATTTTTCATCTTAATGCTAATCTCAGGAATTTGCATTGGTATATTTTGATTTCTCATATTACTACTTAATTAGATTACTTAATCTTTCTTTAATATTGTAAGTTCTTTAGAAGTTCACTTGATATTTTAAGTTTCAATTAAATTTATTTATCAAACTCAGTCCTTCAGGGGTTGGGGGCTTATAATTCTACTGTTATTGGATTCAAACTTCGGGTTTTTCCGTCAGGTCCCACAGCCTGAATATTTTTCAAAAGGATAAAATCTGCTCCTTCCAATCTGTTCAGCATTTCCAATTGGCGCTGGTTTAATTCACCGCTGTTGTTTGTAGCTACGCCGACAATCGTCTGCATGGTGAAACTGGTAACAGTAAAGTTTGCTTTTACCAATTCTTCCTCACCGTAGCTGGCAATCAGCTTAGCTCCCTGAACCTGACGCCTTGTGACTCTTCCTTCCTGAATCAATCGAGGAATTCCACCAGCATCAGCAAATTGCAGGTACGCTTTCGGATCGGGGAGGTATTTCACACGAAAAACTCCACTTCCCATTGTCTGCTCGCGACCTTCTACCACAGCGGCTACCACAATGGTGATATCGCCGTCCTGATTGGTACGAATAATGTAATTTCCGTCACTTGATTTTGTAGCAGTGCCGCCGTTTACGCTTACCCGCACATTTTCGGAAGCTATGCCGGGCACCGACACGCTGAACCGGTTGTCAATGCCACGATAAACTACATTCAAATCTTCATTGGAAATGGTAGCAGACGGCTTTCCAACGGTGTATTCTTCGGTGAATGGATAGGTGCGCCAATTTCCATCGTTGCCGGGCATACGGATTTGACCTGAATATTTGAAAGTTCCTGTTTGCGAAGCTACAAATTCATATTTCCCAAAACGGTTGGCTCCACCGGCAGAAATCCTCGAACCATTTACATAATATTCATACTGTCTGGTTGAATCAGTCGCAGCCAAAATAATGTCGGCTGAATAGCGTCCGCCCTGAATGATGTAACGTGAATTAGGCACGACGAAAGCCTGAACTTTATTTACACGGAAATCATCAAAATCAGTCATAGATTTCAGGTACTGCACCATTTCCGCCTCTGCCAATCGAACGTCTGACTGATATTTGGTAAGAATAGTAATTGCGGCTGAAACCGGCATGGATTCAAACAGTCTTGTTTCCCATTTCCGCCCGCCAGTTTCGAACATGGTGCGGTACATCGACTGTTTTGCTTCGTTTCCTTCGGAAGATTTGATTAAAAAATCACGGTAATCGTCAATTTTCTCGCGTAATTTCCGACCGTTTCCTCTGGTCAGCGCATATTCTCCGGCAGCATCAATATTCTCCTTGTTGATAATATTGACAGCGTCTTTATCGGCTTTCTTTCCATCGGAAATTTTCAGGATTTCGTACTTGAAGTCTTTGATATAATTATCAAGTTCATTGGATTTATTCTGAACTTCAGTAGCTTTGTCGAGCCATTCTTTTACTTTCGCAGGATTTTTTTCGTACATTAAATTGAAATCCTTGTACACATCCTTCGTACGTACATCCGACGAAGCAATAGTATTACGTAAACTGCTGTCCACCAGACCAAAGCCGTTCAAGATTTCACTTGAAACGTTCAGTGCCAGCATCGCCGTGAGTACAAGGTACATCATACCTATCATACGCTGGCGCGGGGTTTCGGGACAGTTTTTTGCTCCACTCATCTTATTAGTTAGCCCCCTCTAAATCTCCCCCTCAAGGGGAGACTTTAGTGAGTGCGGAAATTAAATTTATTATTAAAAAAAGAAAATCATGCGCTCTTTTAAATCCTTGTCAGCTGACGGAGGAATCTTGAGAGCTGTTAACTCAACGCATTCAGCATATTTCCGTACACAGCGTTCAGGTCTTCTACCTGTTTGGCTAGTTTTCGGGTAGCGGCCTGGTAACGCTGGCTTTCGTGCTGAGCCACTGTTGCGGCTTCTTTCATCTTGTCCATGTCGTTGGCTACTCCGTCCACGTTTTCTGCCGCTTTGCGGATAGCTTCGGCCTGCTGACTGAGGCTTTCTGTCTGTGACTGGATGTGTCGAAGCTGTATTTCGTAAATGGAATTGATGGACGCAATGCTGCGATTGATGGTTTCTACATTGCCTGAATAACTTCTGGTACTGCTCACCACCTGATCCATTTCAGAATTAACATTTTGGTAAGAAGACGCCAATGTTTCGGCTGTTGAGTTTAATTTCTGCTGTGTATCAGCAAAATTGGCAGCAGTTTCAGATGCTGTTTCGATGTTTTTCGCCAAACCATTTGCTGCTACGGCGAGATTGGCCAAAATTTGAAGATTTTCTGCTGTTGCAGAAAGGTTTTTAATTCCTTCGCTTAATTTCATCACATCATCCTCAGCCAATAAGCCATTGAAAGCATGCGCTCCTGAGCCATCACCTGCAACCACTGTACCTCCTTCTGCACTTACGCCCGAACCAACTCCGCTTCCGGCTCCACCGATGATGATAGTACCACCACCGACTCCTCCGCCGTGATGAACTGCCTGACCTTCTGTGCCGCCTTCTGCAGTTTGGAAATCAGCCGATGATACTTCGTCGCCCTGCCTGAATATTCCCGTAGGGAATGATCCGCCACCGGATAAAGCCGATGTGATATTGGAAGTATCCAAACGCTCGCCATCTTCTGTTTTGAAATTGAATATTTTGCTCCAATCATACTCTCTGTACGGTTTATCAAAAATACCCAGCGCAAAAATGATGGATTCTACGGTCATACCCACACCGAGCATGATATTTCCGACAGGAAGGTGCAGAATCTTGAACATGGCTCCCATGATCACAATCGATGCGCCCAAGCTGTACGCAGCAGAAATAATTCTTCTACCGCTATATGAATTCCACCAACGGTAGAATTTGCTGTCTGGTTTTCTTAGTTTCATTAATTTTGGTTAATAAGTTGAATTGTTGATTGGTTAATTAGTGCAGATTTCTTTACTGCTAAACAAAATTTCCCAATCGTAAATTATTAAATCATAAATCTTAAAATAATCCTAGTCGCCCACATAGCTTCGAACGCATCGGAATCCGATGTACGGACGGCTTTCGTTTTGATACTGATATGTTTTTACTCCGCATTGCAGGTAGTAGGCAATGTCCTTCCAAGATCCGCCTTTTACCACTTTTCGTTTGAGGATGGCAGGATCATCGTTTTTAGCGTTGTACTGGTAATTCGGATTGATTTCAGAAACTACCAGGTTGTTGGCACCACCATAAGCAGTGGAAGTCCATTCGGCCACATTGCCTGCCATATCGTAAAGTCCGTAGTTATTCGGTGCAAAAGAGCCTACTTTCATTGTAGCATCGCCTGAATCATTTCCAAAACCGGCTCTCGCAGGTTTGAAATTGGCTAAATAACATCCTTTTGAGTCTCTTACATAGTTTCCTCCCCAAGGATAAAGTGCCAATTCACGACCGCCACGGGCTGCGTATTCCCATTCAGCTTCGGTCGGCAGGCGGAATTCTTCGCCTTTGGTCAGGTTGGTGCCGAAATAAAGCTTCGTGCGCCAGTTGGCAAATGCTTGTGCCTGCTCCCATGTCACACCTACAACCGGATATTGTGAATAAGCCCCGTGCGAGAAATACATCCTCATCTTCGGATCGTTGTACGTGTATTGAAAATCGCGCATCCAGGCAGCGGTATCAGGATAGATATTGACAATTTTGCTGGAAAAGAAATCACTGCGTGAAGTCAAAGGACGCGTGATGGTTTCATTTCTCATCATACCGCTTTCATCCACGTATCCGCTGTCGCGACGAACCACTGCCCCTGCAGGGAATGTTCCCGTTCTTACATCAAAACGATTGGCAGGAAGGGTAGATTGGTGGAAGTCATACCATTGATATACATAGCGCAATTTGCTTGGATCAAGCTCTTTCTCACCGTTGAGTGCATTGCCTTCTTTGTAATAAAGCGAGCTGAGGATATCCTGCACTTCTTCGTCTTTGGAATTCCAGGGAATTTTTGATTTCCAGTTCAACAGGGCTTCTTCGGGCGAAGCTTCGTCCACATCTCCTTTTAACGGACGTCGGAATTCATCGCGTCCGGCAACAACCAGCATGCGTAACGCCAGCGAATCTTTTACCCAGTTTACAAACTGCTTGTATTCGTCGTTGGTAATTTCGGTATCGTCCATCCAGAACGAGTTCAGCGTAACCTTCATCGGACGCTCATTTACGCCTCCCATCAAGGTTTCATCATTGGGACCCATGGTGAATGAGCCTCCTTTTACATAGACCATTCCGTATGGATTCGCATCGCTGAAACGGCCTTTATTACCTGTTCCAACCAATTGTCCCGTCGGTTTGTTACAAGAAACCAGCAGAACGGAAACTAATATTATAGGCAGAATTTTTCTCATATTTTCTAGGCTGTCAGACTTTTAGAGAATAGACTATCAGACTTGATTTTTTATATAAACGAATAAATATGTAAATTATTTTTTATCAGCAGTCTTCCTGCAAAAAGCTCCGGCAATATTTTATAAGATACGGATGCTCTTGTACCTGCTGTTGTTTCCCATATCAAAGACAAAACTATACGAAATCAACACTTCATGAGAACCTGAACTCGGTCCAAGATGCCTTCCTGCAGGCAGATCGTATGCATAACCGATGGTCAGTCCGGACATGATATTCAAGCCGGCAAACACCACCGCGGCGTCCTGGTAGCGGTACGATAATCCGCCCCAAAAACGCTGGTCATATTCCAGGCGTGACGATAATTCGGCCTGCCACGACACGAAATCACTTTTGACGAGACCGGACGAACGAAGCTTCCACTTCGGATCTTTGAAAGAAAGATCGTAACCTCCTGTGGCATAAAGAACTCCCTTCACGTTGAACTGCGTGCGTTCGTCGTTGAGCTTTATGCGTGGAGCATTTAAATGAACGTAAGAAATTCCGAGATAGTATTTTTGTGCTGAATAAAATGCACCAAACGAGAGATCCAGATTCATTCCGGTTTCATCAGCTGTAGGAATTACTGCATCGCCCAGAAAGTCGTGGAAATCTGAATTAATCTCCGCATTACGGATGCTGTCTGATATAAAACTGACGCTCACAAACCCGATATCGGCACCGAAGCTCAGCGTATTGTTTCCAAATTTTCTCTTGAAAGCATATTGAAGGTGAGCCGATTGATTGGAAAAAGCTCCGATTTTATCGTTCAAAAACTTGATACCGAGTCCGTTTGTAACTTTATTGCTGATTTTCAACGGAGTATTGATCGAGAAATAGGTGGTTTGCGGCGCTCCGGGAATGCCTGCCCACTGGATGCGGTGCTGTCCGGTGACGTTGATCATCCCATTTTCGGCAATTGAAGCAGGATTGAATGTGGGTATGTGGAACATGTACTGGCTCAGTTGCGCTTCAAACTGCGAAAATGCAACGGGCACCGAAAACATAGAAAACAGCAACGCCAAAAGGCATTTCTTCCTGATATTTTCTATGAATCGTGTCATTCTCTGAATAATTTCTAATCGTTTAGTTCAAAAGGATAAACTATGAATTTTTCAAAAAATTGTATCAATACGTTATTTTGTACCATTTTTCAGCTGTTTTAAATCAGAAAAAAGGGTTCAAACCTGTATTTTTAAAACCACAAACGGCTGTGCGTTAGATAATCTACGCAACAGCCGTTCTTAATATTTTTATCGGCAATACTATTTTCTGCCGTTAATGGTGGTTTTTTACCACCTTAAAAAAGCGAGTATTAATACTCTTCTTCGTTAAAGAAAAAATCTTCTTTACTTGGATAATCGGGCCATATGTCCTCGATTGTCTCGTAAATTTCTCCTTCATCTTCAATTTCTTGAAGATTTTCGATCACTTCTAGCGGTGCGCCGGAACGAATGGCATAGTCAATCAATTCGTCTTTTGTTGCTGGCCATGGGGCATCTTCTATCTTTGAAGCCAGTTCTAATGTCCAATACATCGTTAAAAAAAATATATAGGTTAAACAATCAATTTTCGTCAGTTTTCATAAAAGGAGTGCAAAAATATAAAATATATTTGTCATTCAGGCTGTTTCCACGATATTTCTTTAATATTATCGACTTTTAACAAAGCACGCGACAATGCGAAGAAATAATCCGACAATCTATTCACATAAACAACCACCTTATTGTCAACAGGGTAAAGAGCATTCATTTCAATAATTCTGCGTTCGGCACGGCGTGAAACCGTACGGCACACGTGGCACTGGGCAGATTTGGGCGATCCTCCCGGAATGATGAACTGCTCTAGCGGAGCCAGATTCTCATCCAACCGGTCAATTTCACGCTCAACTGCCGTGATGTACTCATCTTTCATCACCGAAGCGTGCCTGTAATCTGTCTTGCTGGTATCAGTCGCTAAGTTGGAGCCAACGGTGAAAAGCAGATTCTGCATATTCTGCAAAAATCCGGTATGCTCATCAGCCAAGCCCAAAGATACCAAAACACCAATCTGAGCATTTAGTTCATCCACCGTTCCGTAAGCTTCAAGTCTCGCATCAGCTTTGCTTACACGAGTGCCTCCAATCAGTCCCGTGGTGCCTTTATCGCCGGTTTTAGTATATAATTTCATTAATTAATTTACGATTTTTTAATTTACAATTTACAATTGAATAGCTAGACATCCGTCATCCGTCTTCCGTCTTCGGTCTTTTCTTACAGTACCATTTTATAGTTTTTCTTCGGGAAACTTTTATTGAAAAATACGATTCCCAGTTCAAATAGATCAATCGTGGCAGTAACTCTTTCGTGTTTTCTGATAGTGCACCACGCTTTTTCCATTTCGGACGACCAATGTATATCGTCAAAAATGAAAACGGATTCGGGGTGAATATGTTCTAAACATTGGGAAAAATATTTCAAAACCGGCTCTTTCCGATGATTCGCATCAAAAAATACCACATCCACTTTTCCAAGTTCCGAGAGTGCTGGTGCAAGCGTTTCATCGATATTTCCTACAACAATTTCAGCATTGCTGATTTCCAGTTTTTCAAAATTTTCACGGGCAATCTCGGCCACAGCAGAGCTACCTTCCAAGCTGATGCACTTTATTTCCGCTGAAGGCGAGCTTAAATATGCAGTCGTAATTCCCAGTGAAGTTCCAAGTTCGAGTACGTTTTTTGCATTTGTAAAGTTCACCACACGATACAACAGCTGTGCCAATCGAGTCCGCTTCAACGACGATTTTGCAATGTCCCGCACGCGGATTTCCCTGTTTCCGCCTGTACCGAAATCCTCCATCGCTATCGTCCGGTCGTCATATTTCAGACTTTCGCGCAGTGCCTCGATGCTATTGAAAAGATAGAACGGATTTTTCTCATAAACTGCATTCTGTGTAAAACGATACAGGTAAGGCGAATGGATTCCGTGTCCTTTTGTGTGCTTTGCTTTCAGGGCATGGCGGGTGTACTTGTATGCGTAGCGGATTTTTTTTCTCATATCGTATTTTTTTACAAAAATAACAATATATATGAATGAAAAAAATAAATGCAGGAATTATCCTGCATTTATTTTTAAGTTTCGGGTTTCAAGTTCGTGTATCCAGCATCAATCATCCAACTTCACCCTAATTCTCATTCCAGTTTGTCTCGCACCGAGTTCAGAATTGAACTAAAAGCGCAAATATTATCATTTCTTTTAGTTGTTATGTCAGATACTCGTTGAGCGACTTTATGACTTCTGAACATCCAAACATCAGAACAACCGAATATCCAGTTCCTAAACAATCTCAATTCCCTGTGCTTCACACATTTCAACCGCCATTTCGCGCAAGCGGAATTTCTGGATTTTTCCGCTACCGGTCATTGGAAATTCTTTGATGAAAAAGACATAGCGCGGGATTTTGTATTTTGCAATATGATCTTTGCAGAAATCACGCACATGCTCGCGCGTAAGCTCCATTCCGTCTTTCAGAATGACGAATGCTCCCACATCTTCGCCGTATCTTTTGGATGCAACTGCCACAACCTGCACATCTTTGATTTCAGGCATTTTGTAGAGGTAGTCTTCCACCTCTTTGGGCGAAACATTTTCACCACCGCGGATGATCATATCTTTGATCCTTCCGGTAATCCTGAAATTTCCATCGGCATCTTTTACTCCTAAATCGCCTGAATGCAAAAATCCGTTTTTATCAATTACCTGCGCGGTGGCTTCCGGATTTTTATAGTAACCTTTCATCACATTGTATCCGCGACAGCACATTTCACCTTCCACTCCATCGGGAACAACCTCCCCTGCAGGATCAAGAACCACCACTTCTACATGTTCAAAAGCGCTTCCTACGGTTGAGCATCGCACCTCAAAAGTGTCGTCAATGCGGGTTTGAGTCATTCCGGGAGAAGTTTCTGTAAGCCCGTAAACGCTAGTAATATCCATAAACATTTTTTCGTTCACCTGCCTCATTAGTTCAATCGGACAAAGCGAACCAGCCATGATTCCCGTTCGGAGCGAGCTCATGTCAAACACTTCAAACATCGGGTGATTCAGCTCGGCGATAAACATGGTAGGCACTCCGTGAAGCACTGTACATCGTTCTTTGTGTATAGAGGCCAGTGTAATCAGAGGGTCAAACCGCTCCACCATCACCTGTGTGCTTCCGTGAGTGAGACAGCACATGGTAGCCAGCACCACTCCGAAACAGTGGAATAAAGGCACGCAGATACAACATTTGTCATCAGGCGTAAATTTCATATGCACACCTGTGAAATAGCCGTTGTTGGCAATGTTGTGGTGTGTCAGCATCACGCCTTTCGGGAAACCGGTAGTACCCGATGTGTACTGCATATTTACCACATCCTGACATTCGGTCAGATTTCTCAGCCTTAGAAATTCTTTGTCTGCAACATTGCTACCAAGTAGCAGGATTTCAGCCGTGTTGTACATTCCACGGTATTTTTCCTGACCAATATAAACCACGTTTTTCAGCTTTGGAAATTTTTTGTTGTCCAATTTCCCACGTTGTGTGGTTTTCAATTCAGGAATGAGCGAGTAAATCACGTCTGTGTAGTCATTCCCGGGAATGCCATCGGTAAGGCACAGCGTGTGCATATCCGAATTTTCGAGGATAAATGCCAGTTCATGTTCCTTATAATTCGTGTTAACCGTCACTGCTACAGCTCCGATTTTTGCGGTAGCATAAAGGAAAGTAAGCCAGTCGGGGACGTTTTGTGCCCAAATCCCAACGTTGGAACCACGCGTAACACCGATGGAAATAAGGCCTTTAGCCATATTGTCAACACGTTCGTTGAAGTATTTCCAGGTAAACCGCAAGTTACGGTCGGAATAGACGATATATTCTTTTTCAGGTGTTTTTTCAGCCCAGAATTCCAGCCAATCACCCAATGTTCTGTCAGAAAGTTGCATCTTTTTAAAATTAGAAATCAGAAGTTAGAAAT